>CAZKNE010000415.1:0-2604 GCA_964554005.1 uncultured bacterium
TTCAGGAAGTCTGTGTTGCCTCCGGTGTTAAGCTGGTACGTCCTGTCAAGCTTCACGCCTCTCTTCTCAAGGAGGTTGGTCAGGACACGATGCACAATTGTCGCCCCAAACTGCGACTTTATGTCATCGCCGATGATCGGTATCCCCTCTGCCTCGAACCGATTGGCCCATTTGGGATCGCTGGCGATGAAAACAGGCATGCAGTTCACGAGAGCCACCCCCGCGTCGAGGGCACATTCAGCGTAGAACCGCACCGCTTTCTCCGAGCCGACCGGCAGATAGTTAACCAGTATCTCGGCGCCCGAATGCTTCAACGCCTTGACAATATCCTCCTTAGTCGGCTCGCGCTGGTCGGACAACACGAACCTATAACGCTCATCGTAGATGTTCATGTGCTCGGCAAGGCTGTCAAGAATCCTGCCCATCTGCACAATCGTTCCCGTCTTGGGAACCTTTGGACAGAAGCGCTTGGTGCAATTAGGGAGCTCGAAGATGGCCTGCGCCACATCCTTCCCGACCTTTCTCTTGTCTATGTCGAACGCGGCAACCACATCTATGTCCGATGGCCTGCAACCGGCGATTGTCCAGTGCATCAAGCCGATGGCATCTTCAGCCTTTTTGTTCCTGTAGTACTCGATGCCCTGGAGCAACGAACTCGCACAGTTACCAATTCCCACAATAGCAATTCTTACTCTGTTGCTCATAGACAATCGCCCCTTTCACTTTCGGGTCTTTTATAAGGTTATAGACCCAGCAAACCTATATCTAATTAGTTAGAAAAATTATATCGGCTCGTTTGCTGCTTGTCAAGTATTCATTAACTTTTCGACCTGCCTACATGCACCGATAACTTTGGCTGTATCTATTCAGCCTTAACAAGCCTCATCCTCACTATATTGCTTGCCTTCTGGCGCCATCCGTAACTCTTCGTCCTCCCTCGCTCCCGCGCAACAGCGGCGTTTGACAGCGATTGGCTTTCTGATGCACAATTGCCCAGCAATGGAAGATAAGCCCCTTGTCTCCATCATTATCGCAAACTGGAACGGGGCCTCTCATCTTGAGGAGTGTCTGGCGAGCATTGAGGCGCAGACATACCCAAGTATCGAGACGGTGCTGGTTGATAACGCCTCGATTGATAGCTCGGTTGAGCTAGTTAGGGCGCAGTTCCCTCGTGTCAGGATAGTCCAAAACGAGATCAACCGCGGCTTCTGTGCAAGCAATAACCAGGGCGCGAGCGACGCGTCCGGCGAGCTGCTCTTTCTGCTCAACAACGACACCGTCATCGCGCCAGGCTGCGTTGAGCAGATGGTGGGGTGCGTGATGCAACAGGACCAGAGCTGCATTGGCTGCTTTCCCAAGGTCGTATTTCATTCTGACCCGCACATTATCAACGCGATGGGCACAACTTGGCACGTCCACTGCCACTGGCGCGACGCCCGGGTCGGCCAGATAGACCTGGGCCAGTTCTCGCAGTCCGAGCGCGTGTTTGGGTCAATCTTCCCGGCGGTCTTGCTCCGGCGAGACCTCTTCTTTGCAATCGGCATGTTCGACGAGACGATGTTCTCCTACTGCGAGGATTTCGACGTCTGCTATCGAGCCAACATACTTGGCTACCACTTCGTCACCGCCCCGCAAGCGGTCGTCAGGCATAAGTATCGCGCCACGGCATCGTCCGCATACAGCGCGCGCTGGCAGCACTATTTCTTTATGCGAAACTACCTTTACGTCTTTCTAAAAAACTACTCGCTGAAAAACCTCCTCCGTTATTTCCCCTACGCCTTCTATCGTTACGTCGCGAAGTCCGCCAGCGCCTCGCTAAAAGGGCACGATTTTAGGGCGTTTCTGCTTCACGCCCGTGCCGTCGCCTTCGTCCTCGGCAAGCTGCCGAAATTGCTCAGAGCTCGCCGGTTTGTGCAGAAGAACAGGTTGCGGAGCGACGAGGACGTCTGGAGCTTTTCAAACGTGGAGCACTACAACATATTTCATCACTTAGGCAGGCCAGTTCTAAGCCTGTTGAACGTGCGAGTCGGCCTTTCTGGCCTCACCATGTATCACGTAGGCGATAGGGAGTATGAGGTTGAGTAGGAAACTTTGGTCTCGCTCAACAATTTGGGCAGCGGTCGCGCTGATACTGCTGGCTCTCGTCGTTTCCTACGGCTGTTCCCTCATCGAGTTTGGGCAGCATCACGGAACAAGCACGATCACCGTGCTGGAGACGAACGACGTTCACAGCCATCTGTTCCCCTGGATATACAAGCCGAAGTCCGCAAAACCAATCAAAGTTGGTGGGCTCGCGCGCATCGCCACCATCGTGTGCCAGGTCCGGACACGCGAGCCGAACGTTCTCTTGCTGGACGCGGGCGACATTTTCTACCCCTATTCACTTAAGCGTTGGTGTGGGCAGCCTGAGATCGGCGCGATGAACCTGATCGGCTACGATTGCTCAGCGGTCGGCAATCACGAGTTTGACCTCGGCGATAAGGCGCTTGGCGAGGCGCTAGATTTGGCCAACTTCCCATTTGTGAGCGCAAACATGGACGTCAGCCAGTCTCCTTCCCTTGCCGCGAAGATCGGGAGCTACGTAATCAAGAACGTGGGCGGCCA
>CAZKNE010000416.1:0-2579 GCA_964554005.1 uncultured bacterium
CCTCTCTCCTCGGTTATGCAGAAGTTGCCTTCAAGGGATGTGCACACGCCGCAGCCCTCACCACCCCGGGGGCACTTGCCGTCCAGTCTTTCTATGGTCGTTACCTTTACGCCAACTATCGCACGACTTCGCACATATCGCCTGATGAGCGCGCAGGCGAGCTCAGTCTTGCCCGCGTTTCGTCCGGCCGACCCAAGCATGAACATCAATGGCAGAAACATCATATTCTCGATACCTTATGCTCTCTTCGTTATCCCTTTAAGAACCGTGCTGCGCTAGCTTTGGAATAGACCCAGACTGCCTTGCCGACCTCAAGATTGAGCGACCTGACGGAGGCTCGCGTCAACAGAACGGACACTTTCACACCTATTTGAACAGATACTTCGACGCCCAGTTTCGCCGGAATGATGTCGAGAACGGTCCCGCTGAAGACGTTCCTCGCGCTGGTTTGGGGCAGCTCGTTCGAGATGGCGATATCCTCGCTGCGCACGATGAGGCATCCGGGACCTGGGTCGCTCTCTGTAAGCACGCAGAAGCGAATTCCACTCGGACCGATGAACTCCGATAGTTGCGCGTTGCCTGCGGGGCGCACGAGCGTCCCCCTGAAGAAGTTCTTGATGCCGACGAAGCTCGCAACGAACTCCGATCTGGGTCTCTGGAATATCGCTTCCGGCGTCCCGATCTGCACGATTGTCTCGTTCTCCATCACCGCGATCCGGGAGGCCAGGGACACCGCCTCCTCGTAATCGTGCGTAACGTGCAGCATCGTTTGCCCACGTCTGTTGAGGTCCCGAAGCAGCGAGCGAACCTGCCAACGGGATACCACATCGAGCGATGCGATTGGCTCATCCAAAAGGATGCACCTGGGCTCGGTGGCAAGCGTTCTGGCCAGCGCCACGCGCTGCGCCTCGCCCCCCGAGAGTGTCTTTGGACTTCGGCCGAACAGCTCCTGTGCGTCAACTGACTTTGCGAGTTCAAGTGCCCTGTCGCGAATGCGGGAGCGCTTAAGGCCTCGGCAGTGAAGCCCGTAGGCGATGTTTTTTCGGACTGAGAGGTGCGGAAAGAGAGCCTGGTCCTGATATACGAGCCCGATTCTCCGTTTTTGTATCCTCTCGGATGTTATCTCCTTGCTGTCCAGAAAGACGTGGCCAGTGTCCGGGCGCATCAGCCCCGCGATCATCTCGAGAAGCACAGTCTTACCCACGCCGGAGGCACCAAGCAGGACGAAGTACTCGCCCTCGTTCACCTCGAACGACACATCTCGCATCGCGAATGACCCAAGCCGCTTCGAGAGGTTCTCAACGGCCAGCATTTTTTCTCCTTTGTGCTAAAAGTCGCAGAACGATGAACATGACGAGGCAAACCAGCATGAACAGAGCCGAGACGGGCCTTGAGTACTTCAGTCCAAATGCGCTGAAGCGCTCGTAGATAAGGACTGGTGTGATCATGGGGTGGTAGGCAATGATCATGACAGCCCCAAACTCGCTCATCCCCCGACCCCACATCAGAACAAGCCCCGAGACAATCGCTCGCCACGCCAGCGGCACCGAGACCGTCAGAAATACTCGCAACGGGGACGCACCGAGGCCGAGAGCCGCTTTTTCAAGCCTCTCGGGAACCGCGGCAAAGCCATCGCGAGCGGAGTTAATGAGAAAGGGCACGCTCACGAACGCCATCGCCGCGCCTATCCCTGCCGGGGTGCCAACTATGTCAAAGCCCATCGATTCTGCGGCCCTGCCGAGCAATGTGTCCCTGGCGACGATACCCAAGATGGCGATGCCAGCGACGGAGTGAGGAACTATGACGGGGAGGTCAACTATGCCAGTAACAAATCCCTTCAGCGGGAAGTCCTTGCGGGCGAGGATGTATGCAAATGGGATGCACGCGACTGCAAACACCGATGTCGCGGCCATCGAGACCCACAGCGTCAGCCATATACTCTCGCGGACCTCCGCGTCGTGTGCGGTCGCGACAATATCCCCAAACGTCGATTTGAGGTATATGCCCACAAGTGGCGCTACAATCAGCAAGAGGACGACGCCACCAAGTGCGATGAACGTTAGATGCAGCCAAGATAGCTGACCCTTCGCCGCCGCAGTGTTCCTAGTCATTTTTCTTACTTGCACCCGAGCTCCTCATCTCGGTCACGTTGCCGTGCCTGCATAGAACGCTCTCATGCTAACCTGTTGTCTGCTCAAGGCGCCTATCCCTGGACGGCGAATCTCTTGAGTCGCAGCGGCAGTTTGTCGTAAGTATTAGTCGGCGACGGAACGACGGAGGGCTGGCCGTTTTTCCCCATAATCGCCATGCCTTTGTTCTTATCCAAAAGAAACTCGATGAAGGCAAGCGCAGCCGCCGGATTTCGGGAGCTCTTAGGAATCGTTACTCCATAAACCATCGGCGCACCTTTCTTGGTGATGAACTCGCCGGGCTTCTTGCCGGCTATCTTAACTGAGACTGACGCATACCAACTTCTCAGGGCCGCTTGCTTTAGGTTCACCTCGTCCGGAAGCAGAACGTATTGCAGGCCATGCTGCTCAGCCACCGAGCGATACAGGAATATGTAATCGACTGTGTGG
>CAZKNE010000417.1:0-2575 GCA_964554005.1 uncultured bacterium
GACAGGAAGGCCGCTGTCTATGTCCCATTTGGTCCACTGTGAGCCGTCAAAGTAGCCCAGCCCGTCGTTCGTCCCGACCCAGATGTTGCCTCCCTCATCGCACGCGATAGAGTTAATGCGATTTGACGGCAGGCCGTCATCCATTGTGTACCATGCCACCTCGTTCTCGCCGTCGAATTCAAGCACGCCTCGCTCAGTTGCGCCAAAGCCGAGCCAGAGCATCCCGTCCTTGTCGCAGGCTATCGTGTGGACATATTGGTATTGAGGCAGGAACCGGTCGAGCTGGTCGTCCTTGATCGCTGCGAGACCAATCAACGTGCCGACCCAGATTCGGCCCTGTTGGTCGCAAGCGATGCCCTCGGGCCTTATTGCCAGTGGCGGCGTGTCGCCCGTGAACGCCTGGAAAGTCTTCCAGGAGCCGCCATCGTACTTGGCCAGACCCTGCGCCGCACAGACCCATAGATTGTCATCGTTGTCGAGACAGAGGTTTGTGGAGCGATTCAGCGACATGCCGTCGTCCGTCTTCCGGTAGTTGATCATGGATCCTTTCCAGCTCTTCAGGGATTGCTGGTAGGCAAGCCAAACCGTGCCGTCCGGGCCGAACGCGATGTCGTAAACGTTGTCCACAGACCCGGTGCCTGGATCGTGCAGGACCTCCCATCGGGACCCGTCATAGTAGCCTACCTGGCCGGTGTACGTCCCATAGAAGGTCCTGCCCAGGCTGTCTGTAGCCACCGACCATATATTGTTGTTCATGACCGTGCTCTCGCCGCCTGTGTAGGTGCTCCAAAGCCCGCTCTTATAGCAGGCCAGGCCGCCACCGGTGGTAAACCATACTGTGCCGTCAGTGGCCGCCGCTACGCCGTGCACGTTGTCTGACGGCAGGCCAGAGTTCAGTGTGTTGAAGGTGGTCCAGTCCGCGCGGTCGAACATCGCGACGCCAGCCTCAGAGTCGGCGACCCAAACTCGATCAAGAACATCAACCGCGATCCCAGATATCGAGTATCCCGCGAGGCCGGTCCCGGCATCATAGGTTTGAACCCCATGTCCATCCTGCAATTGAAGCAACATACCCAAGATTCTTACCCATAGCTCTCCGGGGCGCCCGACTGCCGCGTGGTCTGGGCTATTCCAAGACGGAATGTCAGAGAAGGTCTGCCAATTCCCATCTTTGTATTTGGCAAGCTCAATTGGAGCCAGGTCTGAATACGTGAACCAACGGGTGCCATCGGACTCAAAGCATATTGCGCGCGCGAACCAGTCAGTAGGTCCCTCAACTTCCTCATAAGTATCCCCATCAAACCGCAGGAGCGCATGTCTGAAGGAGTGGTCCTTCAACGTTATGCTGGCCCAAACGCTCCCATCAGGAGCGGCCGCGATCGGCTCGCCGCTTGCACCGGGGAACATGAAGACCTGCATTTGCCCTTCCCAGAGCCGGCAGATGAAACTCCCGCAGAAGGTCCAGACAGCGCCTCCTCGATCCACCGCTACTTGCCCATAGGTAGCCGACGGCAATGAGAAGAGCTTCAATTGCTCTGAATCTGCGCTGAAATGTGTAAGGTAGCCGCCTGACCGGAACCAGACCGAGCCGTCTTGAGCGGTCGCAATACAGTTTGCTCCTCCAAACGGGTTCATGTAGTGTGTAAATTCTTGCGCCGTGACAAACTCGACCGCCGCAAGAGCGAGAAACAGGGTGAGGATGATTCGTGTAACTTGCATGTTTTTTCTCCTTATTCATATAGGGCTCGGGGCCCGGACTTCCGGGCCCCAGAGCTTCACCGCAACCCTAGTCGCAGTTGGTTTCCAAAGCGAACTTCAGGTCCCCAGGTGGTAGGCGCTCCCTACAGGTTCCTTCCACGGTAAACCAGTAGTCCCAATTGTCACTATCCAGCGTTATACCACCGACACGATAATCGACGCACCAATCAAGAGGAGGTAGACTGATCATCGTCAGCATTCGGTTGTACGTCGGGCCGCCACCAGCCTTCTCGTAGTAGACTCTAACGGTTGACCCGGTAACGCAGTCTCTGTCCAACTGAACGTTGAACTCATAGTCGCACTCCGTCTCGCCATCCTTGACGTCCCACCCGTTGCAGAGTTTGGCGTCGCCCGAACAGCAGCCATCCGCCCAGACATACAATGCGATTCCCACCACTGCCACCAAACAGATTGACAAGAGTATCAAAACCTTTTTCGACATTTGACATCTACCTCATAAGTTGTGATTATCTTTCGATAATCGTTCATCTTATGCCGAGCGGCTCATGCCGCTCTGGCTTGCCGGCCGGGAGGCTTCGCGCCTCTTGGTCGGCTTCTCATCTCGGGATTATCGAGGTGGAACTTTTGCGCGGTGTGCATAGGTGGGCCTCGTGCGGTCGGACCCGCCGTCGCCGGCCTGTCCTCCATAGGTAGTGCGAAGGAGGAGGTTATGGCGTGCAAGAAGGAATAGCGTCGCGCTACCCCCCCCTACTACATATAGTAGCACTTGAGAATGACAGCACAGGATGTTGACAACTCATCCCACTCCCCTATTTTATCTTACAACCTGTACCAAGAATGTGACGCTGCCACCACA
>CAZKNE010000418.1:0-2572 GCA_964554005.1 uncultured bacterium
ACTCTTCGTGAGCGTCCTAGGTGTCTCCTCTTCGGTTCAGCTGAGAAACTGGATCAATAGAATACAGCAATTGGCTCCGGAACATCGGCAGAAGCTATTATCCAACGATAGGGCCGTTGAAGATGCCTGCACGTTGCTTGCTGATCGTCTATGGCGCACGGAAGCGGAAAAGGCGACCGACGAACAGAATTGGCCTTCTGTTATTCATAGTTACGATTATTTGATCGTTCAAGCAGGTCAGCTTCGGTCGGAACTCCTCTGGGCATCCGCCATTCGCGCCAAAATCATCGTGCTCGCGGAATACCTCAACGACCTTCAAAGCGCGATTTCATTGGCAGACGCTGCCCTGAAACAGGCATCTGAAGACCCGAGGCTGCATTTCCTTATTCACGAGTGTATTGGGCGGCAATATGTGTACAACAAACGCAACGACGAAGCCATTTATCATCTCAACCAGGCCTTGAGGCAGAAAACAAGCGCATTTGAGATCCTTCGCTTCAGAGCATTACTTGAGCTAAGCAAGGCCGTTGGGTCAACCAATGACGCCTCAGCGATTGCGCATGCCCAAGAAGCGGTGGAACTGGCGAAAGCGGGCGAGACCATTTCAGAGCAAGAACTCGTAAAGGCTCTTGGAGAACTCGCCATAGCAACCTGGCTATCGGGTGATCTGAGCGGCGCGTTCTCCCCCTTAACTGAGGCCTGTGAAAGGCTATTTGAATGCCGAGAAGATACAATGGATTGGAAGGGATTGTTTGTTTGGTGCCGCCATACGGCACGGCACCTTACTTCATTGGCATTGTCCGGACAACCTCCTCCCCTCTCTGAGGATGGGCAGAAATACGTGACGCCCTTTAGAGGAATGTTCTTGGGCCTCTCCGCGTCTCTTGCCGAGATTTATGATCCTACGGTCGAATACAGCCTATTCACACAAATGGCTTGGTTCGCTGAATCAGTGGGGAACGATGACAAGGCGATTGAATGGGCCGAGAGGGGCTTGAATACAGTGACGGTAGCCGCTCAACACTTGGGTATCGCTAACCTTAAGCAGGTCTTGCTCCCGTCCCTGCTGCTGAAAGATCGTTACTCCGATGTGATAGATACCTCTATCGAGTTTGCTGAGACAATAGTTGCCCTGGCTCGCTATCGTGAACAGGGCGGGGACAAACTACGGCCAGATCTTGATGTTGAGGGCCTCCTTGGGGAGCCAGGGAGTGAGCAAAGGAAGACAGCCGAGGGCATTGCGGCATGGGAGGCATTGATCCCGATTACTTTCCGGATCGGGACAGTAGCTCAAGATGATTATGAGTTGGCTCTGTCGGATGCGAAGCAAGTAGCGGGCGTGTGCCGGGAGTACTCCGAGAGGGCGGCTGAATCGCAACTGTGGTCTAGAGCAGCTGAACTGCTTCAAGCCATTGTAGAGCCACAGCCTCCTGCCTCAGAGCTTGTATCATTAAGCACTAGTTACGGAAAGCAAGACGGTGTGTTGCATATCATAGGATATATCGCATCCACCCTCTTGAGGAAGGCCGCTTCATCCAACGCAATCCAAGCCCATCTCGCGGTGATGCCAAAGGTCTTCGACTATTACATGCGGGGTGGGATGCATCTCTCTGTCTATCGGAGGATTATCCTGCCGTTCGTCTCAACGTATTGGCAGAAGAGATTCAATAGCCAGAGATTCAGGTTCAGGATGCCCGATCGCGTAGAAGAACGCCTGACTGATGCTCATAACGTTCCTGAGCAACGCAGAGCTCAAGCCATCCTGAGTGCAATTGCAGATGGCTTGGGTGTGAGTGTTAGCCCCGAAGCCCGCAAGTGGCTTTCAACGGGCGATTCAGATTGATATCATATCTGACCGCTTGAGTTGCTTCTTCTCTGAATGACGCGGTTATGGCTCGACGAGCCTTATCGTCACCAACGATTCTCAGGCCAACTGATAGGTTCACCCGCCGGGCGCCTCTCCAAGGGGGTGCTGAGCTTGATTTGGGCAGCATAGAGAAGAGCCTAAAGGAACAGCCGCTTAAGCGCCTCTTTGTCCCTTTGCAGCTCATCCGGCAGACCGGAGTAGGACACTTTGCCCAGCTTGAGCGAATAGACTCTCTGGCAGACCTTCAGAATCTCACGCACCTTCTGCTCAACGATCAGGATGGCCACGCCTGTTTCGCGATTGATCTGGCCTATCGTCTCGAAGACGTCGTCCAGAAGATTCGGAGCCAAGCCAAGGGACGGCTCGTCGAGCATAAGCAGTTTCGGCTTCGGGACTAACGCTCGTGCCAGAGCCAGCATCTGCTGCTCGCCGCCGCTCAGCCTCCCCGCCTCTCGCCGTGTTCGCTCTTTCAAGGCAGGAAACATCTCAAGCACCTGCCCGATGCGGCCCTTTAGCTCCTTGGAGGGGAGTTGAAAGCCGCCAATCTCGAGGTTCTCCAGCACGGTCAATTCGTCGAAGACGCGGTTGCCTTGAGGCGCGAAGGTGATGCCGCGAGCGACGTTTTTCGCCGGACTTGCGCCGTTTGTCTTCTGGCCCTTGAACATGATCTCGCCCTTGATGGGCGGCAACAGGCCGGTGATGCAT
>CAZKNE010000419.1:0-2346 GCA_964554005.1 uncultured bacterium
ACAGCTGCCCAATTGACCCCGTGGAAGTTAGGGTCGTAGAAATGAGTGTTAAGACCTCGCCACGCCTCGAGAAACATCTGCCGCCTCTCGGCCTTGTGGTCGATCGCCATCTTTGCCATATAGGGGACAGTCCTCGTTCGAATCTTCTCCCTCGCAGTCCCTTTATCCTCGAAACGAGCCACAGTGATCGCCCCGTTAGTCCGCAGAACGAAGAGTCGCTCATCCTTCGGACCCCAGACGGTCTCGCGCGGTGCGGTCTTGATGATCTTCCGAAGCTTCATGCCAAACTCGTTGACTATGTATGTCTCCCGCTTGCCGATGGCGCCGCTCGAGAACGCGCAAGTCCGGCCGTCGTGAGAGACCGCAAGGTTCCTCTCGCTCCCGCTCAACGATGTAATAGGCTCGAGCCGGCGGTCGATGCCGTCGAAGTCGATCCTGACTTCTGCCGCTTTGCTCGCTGGACTGGCAAGCAGGTCCTCCTGCTCCTCGTCGGGCAGGTCCTCGCGATACTGTTGCCGTCGGTGCAAGTAATCCTCATGGGCCTCTTTCGTCAGGAATGCCTGCCAGAGATCGCTCTCACCCCACTCCTCGATGCCCCCTTTTCTGTTGGAAGCAAAGAGAATCCTCGTGCCATCACCCGACCACACGGGTCCATAATCCTGCGAGGCGGACTGCGTGATATTGTGCACCTCGCCAGACTTCACGGATACGACGAAGATGTCGGTGATCCAGTAGTCGCCTTCCTTGTGGTAGGCTATCCAGCGCGAGTCAGGGGACCATTCGATTGAGCCCATGTTCGGGCCTTTGACGAGCGTTCTCTTGCCGGTCCCGTCCGGGTTCATCACCCACACATCGCCCCGGTCCACAAGATATGCGATCTTGCGACCGTCGGGAGACCATTTCGGCGAGAACTCCTCACTATCCGATGTAGCAAGTGGACTGGTCTTGCGCAGCCTCGACTTGGCCAGCATTGGCTCTCGCCTGTCTGTCGATTCCATAACGAAGATATCCGTCGTCCCATTCCTGTCAGAGCAAAATAGCAACTTTCTGCTGTCCGCAGACCAGACAATGCCGCTTTCTCGCGCTGCACTGTTGGTGAGGCGCATTGCGTCCCCGCCAGTGCGCTTCATGGCGAATACCTCGCCTCGGACGACGAAGACTATCTGCTTGCCGTCGGGCGAAAGCGCGATCTCATTGGCCTTGCTCGTGTAGGTCTTTGGCTCGACATTGTTCTCCTTGATGTCGGCCGGGGCGAAGATATCTACTCTCTTAGTCTCGCCTGTTTTTGTGTCAACTGTGTAGATATGCCCGTCTAGACAACACGCAATCATTGAACCGTCGCGCGAGATGGACGCGAAGGCGGCGCCGTCGGTCAAGAAATCGCTCACCTTTCGCGACTCGCCTCCTGTTTGAGGCATGACCCACACGTTCGTTATGCCATCCCTGTCTGATAGAAAATATATCTGCTCACCGTTGGGCGACCACATAGGGTCGGTGTCCTTGCCATCATAGTTCGTAAGCCGCTTGGCCGGCGAACCATCCAAGAGCTTCAGCCATATCTGCTGATCGCTGCTGCCATGGTAGGCTTTCCGCCACCAGGGCATTGCGCCGCGAACAAAGGCCAGCGTGCTGCCGTTGGATGACAGCGCCCCGTTGCTGCCGGTGCAGTCGATAACTCTCTTGGTCTCACTACCGTCCACATTGGTCCTGTAAATGGTTCCCTCCCGAAGAGGCGAGTTTATCTCCCGATACGAGTCGAAGATGATCCACTTGCTATCCGCTGACCAGTCCCTGACCACGTCCGGCCTCGAGTTGAACGTCAACTGCCGAGGCAGGCCACCGTCTGACGGGATGACAAAGACGTCCGAGTTGAATCCCCTGTTCGAGGTAAACGCAATGAACTTCCCGTCAGGTGACCAGCACGAAGTCCCCTCGTATGCCTCGTGAACGGTAAGTCTTGTCGCCTGCCCTCCTTGAGCCGGCACAGTCCACAGGTCGCCAAGATAGCTGAAGCATATCGTCTTGCCGTCCGGTGATAATGACGTGTGGCTTGCGCCCAGAATCGGCGCCGAAGCGGCGAGCGCCGCGTTGCCGCCCCAGACAGCGATGCACAATGCAGCCAAACAAAGAAGCAGGATAGGTCGCGGTCGAACTCCAGTATCTGTCATTAACTCAATCTCCCGTCATTTAATCTA
Source organism: uncultured bacterium (assembly GCA_964554005.1). Taxonomy (GTDB): domain Bacteria; phylum B130-G9; class B130-G9; order B130-G9; family B130-G9; genus B130-G9. The sequence continues at coordinate 2,196 of CAZKNE010000419.1, forward strand.
TTAGATGCTTCGTCCACGAAGGGCACTAAGGGCCACGAAGAGAAGAAGCATGTTCAAGAACGCGCTTCAACCATCAATCCTCCCCTTTGCCTCTCCTCCTACTTCGTGTGTTTTCGTGTTCTTAGTGGATCATTCCTACGATCAATCGCCA
>CAZKNE010000419.1:2356-2570 GCA_964554005.1 uncultured bacterium
GATTATTTGGTATTCGTGAACTTAAACGTTCTTGTTACCTTGTTGAAGAGTTTCTTGCACCATTTCTTCTCCCCCACAGCTTTCACCGTTAATAGGACGTCGCGGTCACGAATGAGCAGCTTCTGCGTCTTGCCAGTGCCATCAGTCTCGATGAGGCGAACCGCTTGCCTCCCGCCGACCTTGCAATAGTGAATCTTGCTCAGTTCTTTGCCTG
>CAZKNE010000420.1:0-2565 GCA_964554005.1 uncultured bacterium
CATATAATTGAGGCTCGAGGTTGCTCAACACGCAAGCCGGGCATCTTCTTGACACAAATCCCGGCATCTGGGTTACCAGATTCATGCTCCGCAAGTAACGGCAAAAAGCGACCAGTGCATCCATGTCAACAGGCTGCGGCACGTAATCGCGGAAGCAGTAAGTACTGTGAGATCGAATTTAAGAATCTGTCGCTAAAGATCGATTATATGGATCATCAGCAAGGTGAAACGCAGCATGTATCTAGGAGGGTGGATGATGCTCTCAATTATTATCAGTCAGTCGAAACGATTTAGCACTGGGCAAGCGCATCGGCGGGCCGGCGGGGCTCAAGGTTGCGTAGGTTGTGTTGTCTTCATATTGCTGTGCCTCGCGATAATGGAGCAGCCAGTGCCCCTATTCGGTGGGGTGCAGGCGGAGCACGGGCAGGTGAGTTTCGCCCTCAGGAACCCGGCCGCCAGAGGGGCAAGCGGGACTGTCCCAGGCAACTATCAGTTAGAGCGCGAGCGCCTCAAATCGGCACGGGTTGCGCCGGACGAGCACATTGGAGTTCTTTCGGTGCAGAATGTCCTCAAGGAATACTGGCCGTGGTTGGCGAGCGTTGACCTGCTTCTTGTCTTGTTAGGCGTGTTTATCCTTCGACTTAACCGAAAGCTTCGTGCGGCGGTTGAACATTGGAAAACGGAGATTGTCGGGCAGAGGCAGGCAAAGCAAGCCTTGCAGGAGAGTGAGGCGAAGTTCCGGGCCATCTCGGCGTCGGCACAAGACGCGGTCATTATGATGGATAATGACGGGAATGTGAGTTATTGGAATGAGGCGGCGGAGGCCATGTTTGGCTATGAAGCTGCTGAGGCGATTGGCAAGAATTTACACAACGCTCTTATGCCGGTGGAGTATCACGAAGCGCACGAAAAAGGATTTGCCAGGTTCAGGCACACTGGGACGGGCCCGGCAGTGGGAAAGACGCTTGAACTTTATGGTCTGCGAAAAGACGGCACCAGGTTCCCAGTTGAGCTCTCGATGTCTTCAGTCCAGATTCAAGGCAAATGGTGCGCGGTGGGCATCATTAGAGACATTACCGAGCGCAAGAAGGCGGAAGCTGCCATGAAGGAGTCAAATTCTACCTACAAGACGTTTTTTGAGGCCAACCCCGAGGGAATGCTCATAATTGATTCACAGACGAGAAAGATTATTCGCGCCAACCCTGCCTTCTGCGAGACCGTTGGATATGACGAGAAAGAGCTGCAAGGGACAAACGTTAGAGATGTCCGCCCGCCAGACGCCGCGAGGTCTCTGCTCTGCGACTTTAAGGCCGAGACCATTGGAGAGAAGTCGCATGACAAGGACATTCGGTTCCTGCGAAAAGACGGCGCCATCATCTACGGTGACGTGGACCTGGTTGTCGTGGAGATCGAGCGAAAGAAGCGCACAGTAGTGTTTTGCAGGGACACCACGAAACAAAAGATTCTTAGAACGCAGCTTTTGCAGGCTCAGAAGCTCGAGTCGATCGGTCAATTGGCGGCGGGCATCGCGCACGAGATCAATACACCCACTCAGTACGTAGGCGACAACGTATCGTTTCTCCAAGATGGGTTCACAGGCCTCAATAGGCTGCTGAGTGAATACGACAACCTATTGGGGACGTTTCAGGACGGCGCTATGGCGCCCGAACTTGTTGCGAAGATTCGCTCCCTCGCCCAGGAGATTGATGCGGAGTATCTGAGCCAGGAAATCCCCCAGGCCATAGCGCAAGCCCTTGAGGGCATCGAGCGGATATCTAGCATCGTCCACGCGATGAAGCAGTTTGCGCATCCTGCCGCCGATGAGAAGGTCGCAACAGACCTCAACAAGGCGATCGATAACACTATCACCGTATCGCGCAACGAGTGGAAATACGTTGCGGAGATGGCGACTGACCTTGACCCGGGCCTGCCGCTTGTTGAGTGTTTGCCTGGGGAGATCAACCAGGTGATCCTAAACATCATAGTCAACGCGGCCCACGCAATCGGGGACGTTGTTGGTGATGGGTCGAACGGCAAGGGGAAGATCACTGTCTCGACCAGACAAGATGGTGATATGGCAGAGCTTCGCATCGGCGACACAGGTTCGGGTATCCCAGATGAGATCAGGGGCAGGATATTCGACCCGTTCTTCACGACCAAGGAGGTCGGCAAGGGGACTGGACAGGGCTTAACGATTGCTCGCTTCGCTGTCGTAGATAAACATGGAGGGACGATCGACGTCCAGTCCGAGGCGGGCCACGGCACTACCTTCATCATCCGCCTGCCGATCAGTTCAGAGCAGAAAGAGCACGACGAGGAGTAGATGATGCGACGAATCCTGTTCGTGGATGACGAGCCACGCGTGCTTGAGGGGCTTCGGCGAATGTTACACAGCTTGCGTGGCGAGTGGGACATGGAGTTCGCCCAAAGTGGCCAGGAGGCCCTGGAGTCGCTAGACACAAAGGAATTCGATGTCATCGTCAGCGACATGCGCATGCCGGCGATGGACGGCGCCGAGCTGCTGAGTAAAGTTCGAGATAGACATCCCCAGGTTGCGCGAATAGT
>CAZKNE010000421.1:0-2564 GCA_964554005.1 uncultured bacterium
CGGGTCAAGCGCCTCATAGGGCCCCAGCGACTCGGCGTCGGTCTGATTCGGCCTCAGCTCCGCTGAAGGCTCCTTATCAATGACTGTTTGTGGTATCACATCACGGCCCGCCTCGGAGTTTATCTGGTCTGCAATGTCATAAACAAGCGTCTTCGGAACGTCCGAAAGAGGCGCGAATCCCCCAGCCATGTCACCGTAGAGCGTCGCAGACCCGACCAGCCCTTCTGACCTGTTGCCCGTGCATAGTACGAGGTGTCCGAGCTTGTTCGACAGCGCCATAAGAATCGTCCCCCTCACCCTGGCCTGGAGGTTTTCCTCGGCAACGTCCCGCTCCTTTCCCGCAAAGTGCTCGCTCAATCCGGCCATGTATGCGTCATAAATTGGCGTTATCGGGACAACCTGTGTCTCGATCCCAAGATTCGAGGCCAGTTTTCGCGCATCCGCAGCACTTTCGGGCGCCGAGACCTCGCCGGGCATGATCAGGCCCAACACATTCTCCGGCCCGAGCGACTGAGCGGCGAGAGTAGCGACAACCGCGGAATCTATCCCACCTGAAAGCCCGACAATCACCTTCGAGAAACCGTTTTTGATAACAAAGTCGCGAATGGCGAGGCACAGCGCCTGGTGAACATCCTCCACCTCATCCTGCACGCGACTTTGCCCCGCTGGTTGCGGAATCTCCGCCACGAATAACCCATCTTTGCAGAACGGTGCACGCCAGACCACCTCGCCCAACGAGTTGGCCACGAAGCTCGCCCCATCGAAAACCAGCTCGTCCTGCCCACCGACTAGGTTAGCGACAAGGACATCCACATCCGCCCTAGATGCCAAGTCGGCTATCTCAAGAGAGCGTGTCCCGAACTGACCGACGCGAAACGACGCAACCATAGGAACAATAATCAACGAGGCGCCTTTGTGCACTAGCCTTTTGCTGGCGTCTCGCCCCAGAACCTCATCGCCTATGAGAATACCTAACGGCACACCGTTTACTTTCAGAGGCTCGGATGGCTCCCCAGCCTTGAAATACCGCCGCTCATCGAATCCGTCGTGTGCACCCAGCATGTTCTTGTCGATTACCCTCCTGATTCGGCCATCAAAGATAACTGCCGCGGAGTTGTAGAGATTGACGTCTTGGCCCTCAATTCGCCGGTCCACAAAGCCAACAATCGCCACCACCTCGCCCACGCTAGCGGCAAGCTCCTTAAGCGCTGATATCTGGCTGCGGACGAAATCAGACCTCAATAAAAGGTCGAAGGGCAGGCCGCCAGCGACAGACATCTCGGGGAAAACTACAACGTTGCAGTGGAGCTCTTGCGCCTTTTGAGTCATAGCGATTATCTTCTCAGCGTTGCCGGGGAAATCTCCAAGTTTGACATCTATCTGGCCTACGGCAATTTTGAGGCGGTTGTGCCACGCGTTTTCTCTAGTAATCTTAACCATTCTTCAATATATTCCATATTTCACAAGTTAATGATAACTCTGAAGTCACTGGATTGATCCCCAACAATATAACGCACCGGCAGCCAACCAGTCAATTGGAAGCGCCAGTTTTTCGCTTGGCTGCGCACTAGAGCGGCTGTTCACTGCGTGCGTGCACATTCGGTAACCGAAAGTGCCACAGCCATCACAGACGCGCGGCCAGTCCCAATGGACGCCTAGTGCGCACTCCCGCACCGTTCAAGAACGCATTTTTGAGGGTTGACAAGGCCAGTCCGGATGAATAATACTCGTAAGTGAGGTCGCAAAATGCGCTTGGGGATGCGCGAGCTTCCACGCAGAGGCGCATAGACTTTAGTGAGTGAAGCGATGAGAGTCGCAGAGATTTCTCGGAACAGTTTTGAGGATGATAACGCCGACGAGGCTGACTTTTCAGCCTATGCCCGGCTGCATCCGGATTTTAGATTCGGCCAGAAGCTGACACGTCGGGCGCGTGCGCTCAACAGTGTTGCTCGTTCAGCAAGCCCGGCAATGCGCGTCATCGTAATCCCTCTCATTGCTGCTCTCCCTCTCTGCTTACCGTTGCTGGCTTTCAATGCCTGGCAGCCTATTTCGTTGGAAAGTGCGGGGGGGGGGCAGCCCAAGCCAGAACCCGGCCTATAAGTTATGATGATGTTTCATTCTCTACTTCCGTTCACCCCCGGGCCTTTCCTGCTCTATGCGGGAAGAGGGCTCGCGGCGCAATTAGACCACGAGGCCCTCCTATTCGCCCCGCGTGCCATTTTTTCAAATGGCATCAAGCATGAGACAAATGTCTCACGTTGATAAGTAACAAGGACGTTACAGACTTCAAGGTCTGCACAAAACATAGGAGAGACTGAATTGAAAACATCAAAGATCATCTTGGGAACCGTAGTGCTGGCGCTCTTGGTTGTTCTTCTAGTGTATGCTGACGATTTGCTGTGCAACGGTCAGGTATCACCTCCCAGCGGCGACAACTGGACGTTGTTCCGTTACACAGTTTGGTGGACCGGAGAGAGTGATCCACCTGAGGTCTATGTTCACATCGATAACGGCACAGGTCTGATGATGACGTTATATGACTTCACGGCCGGGGCATACAAGTA
>CAZKNE010000422.1:0-2562 GCA_964554005.1 uncultured bacterium
GGAGGTCAAACCTCCGCAGGACAGCATTCTTCAGGTCTTCGTCCGGAACGAGTTGGCCATCATCGAATTCCAGAAAGAATATCGTGCCCGGAGCGATCCTCTCACCGTATTGGTGGTTGTAATAGAATCCCTTGAGCCCCTCATCGACCAGCACCTGCCGCGGGTGAAAGTGGAATGCTATCGGCGTAAGGTAACTGCTTGAAGGTGGGTTCGTCACGTATATCTCGGCCCCGTCACTCACGGGGAGTGCCAGCTCATCAAGCGATGAATAGACCCGCCAGATACTCTTGCCCCAATCGACGTTTTGCGCGTTTTGCGCGACTGTCACAAGTGCGAAAACCGGGACGATGGCGACGAGCGGCAGCAGCGTCGCTAGCGTCGGCTTGATCGTCCCTGGGCCCATCTTGAGCTTGAGCGTTTTGGCCCGTTTGAACATCAAGAGGAGAAGGAAGGCGAGGCCGAAAAGGGCATTCCTACTATTGGCTATCCAGTGAAGGAAACCAAGTCGGGGAATCATCCTGCCGGTGCCAGGAATCGAGACTGCCCAGAGGAACGCGAACGTCATCAGCACCGAAATGTAGATAGCGGTGCCCATGCCGGTGTAGTGCGCGCCTCTTTCAGATGCCCAGTTCTGGATGAATTGCGTCACCCACAGCACGGGAATGAGGGCCAGAGGGATGAGGCCGACCAATGGCAGATAGATGTGCCGGAGCCCGCCCTGGTTCAGAATGGGCAGCGAGGTTAGAATGACGAATCCGATAAGGAACGCGGCTTTTTTCTTGTAGGTGAACGAAAAGGCCACAATGGCGGCGATCAGAAGCACAATCTGGAGAAAGAAGTCCCCCGCAAACTCGGCGAGGTCAAGGTCCTTAAACGGCAACAGCGCCCACTTGATGTGCTTGAGAATGCTGACCGTGAGAAGCCAGCTGTCCGTGCCCCGATATTGCACAAACGCCTCCCCACCGTAAGTCAGAATACGCCGAAGCAGAGCGAGGGCAGAGATCAAGACGAACGGCAGCAGCCTCACGAAGCATGCCGCAATGCGGCCTTTCTTCAGGCGTGCCCTCGGCCTGCCGTGGACTAACTCATAGAGCAAAAGCACGGCCGGCAGCGTGATGGCGTTTTCCTTCGACATTATCGACAGGCCGAAAAAGCCAACAGATAGGATGTAATACAGCGGGCCTCCTCGCCTTTCCCGATATCTAATGAAGCAAAGAAATGAAAGCAGATAGAAGAATGTGTAAAAAATCTCAAATCTGTTGGAAAGCCACACGACTGTGCATTGGCTAGCGGGGTGACAGAGAAAGACCGCGCTGGCAACAAACACAACCCAAGATGGGACCTCCAGCAGTCTGGATAGTAAAATGCTCATCAGGACGGCGACGGCCAGATGAAAGAGAATGTTTGTGATCCTGAAGGCGGCAGGACTCTTGCCCCAAATCAGGTATTCGAGGCACCATGAGACCTCAACGACCGGCCGATAAAACCAATAGGTCTGCGTGCCTCGTTCAACATGGCCGAACATCCGGTCAAGACTATCCCCGAGATTCTGCCTTAAGTAGATGAAGTCGTCTTCCCAAAAGGGCACCGACAGTGAGTTTGAGAACAGGACGAAGCCGGCAATGGCGACAAACAGCCAGACCGTCCAAAACCGCTTGCTTGACAAGCGACTCGCGCCGGTGGGTTTATTGGCTTCTGTCCGCTGTATTTCTTGCCCGATGAGCATCCGATTTCATCACCTCTGATTACACAGGCCGATGCTTCTGAGGTCGAGTCGACATTAGCATGATAACAAATGAAAAAAGGTACTTGAAATGTCAAGAACAATTTCCAGTCGCTTGCCGTGCGACTCCTGGGGCCGATGTTCTTCCACGGCTGCGTCGCTGGCACAGGCCTGCTCTATGTCAGGGCTGACGGCGAGGCGCTCACCTGTCCATTTCTGCCTGTCTCAGCTGGCAATGTGCTCAGGACAACCGTGTCAAAGCTCTTTCGCGAGGGCGAGATATTCAAATCGCTCAGAGCGCTGAAGAGAGAGCCGACGGCGGAGAGCTGCTCAAACTGCCGCTTCCACGACGTATGCGGCGGGTGCCGAGCGAGGGCCTTTTGGGCGCAGGGCGATTTTTCGGCCGACGACCCCTTCTGCTTCCTCAACGAGGACCGTTAGCTGCATCGCTGCGAGGAAGGCAGGCCTGGTCCCTGGGAGCGGCCTTTGCGGGTCGGGATGTCATTTCACGTCCCTGAGCAGGTCCCTTATTACCGCCTTAGGCGCTCGGAAGAAGGTATTGCCCTTTGGGAGGGCTATCTTGATGAACCTGCTCTTAGGTTTCAGTTTCTCGCTGGAAAGGGCTACGGCCGTCAGCTCCAATGGTCTGTCCGAACTATACTCAACGGAAAAACCCGCAATCGACCTTGTTTCAAGCCATTGAGCAGCGAGGGCGAGATCAATCGAAAGGAGCCCGTCATCGTTGACGCTACTCACGAAATCCGTGAAACACTCTTCTCGCACCGCCGTCCCTTCGCCGGTCTGCCACTCGAATCTGCCCTTGATTGCTGCGCCTTGCT
>CAZKNE010000423.1:0-2548 GCA_964554005.1 uncultured bacterium
TCTGCCCTTTCAGCTCTTCCTGCCACTCCAGATATGGCACAAGCCTCTCAAGAACCTCGTCAACACGACCAGTCGCCTCGCCCGCGCGCACCATGCTGACGTAAAGCTGATTAAACACTGAGGGATGAACTGACATCGCATCTGCCAGCATAGCGCCGTTCTCTACCTGACCCGTTATATCGTGAATTACCCGCTTGAAACCCGGCTTCTCGGTCTCACGCGTTAAGTCCTGCAAACCAGTGAGAAGAGGCACGCCAGCCGACAGAACCGTCCCAAGGTGGATAGTGAACGTGATCAGATCGCGCGCCTTGACCTTAACTTTTCTGACCTTGCGCTTTTGGACCCCCTTGCCACGTCCCTTCGATACTTTCGTAACTACGTAGCCAAGCTCACCTAGCCGCTCTACTAGAACCCCTGAGTTCTCTGCCTCCAGAACTCCTTCTGTCTCGCGGCCCGAAACATCTCTAGCCTTATACGAAAATACGGGCAAGTCTTCCTTCCTCGCTCAGCCTTTTTAGAACTCTACCTCTGCCGAAAGCAGAGTAACTCTACGAACCTCATTAATGGTCGTTACACCGCTCAGAACCTTGTTCATCCCATCCGTAAACATCGAGCTCATCCCAAACTTCCTCGCTGCTCGCCGGATGTCCTCGATCGACGCATGCTGCTCCACCATAGCCTGCATCTTCTTGTTCATAACGATCATCTCAAATATGGCTATCCGACCTTTGTATCCAGTGTGGTTACAGTAGCTGCAACCCTTGCCTCGATAAAGCGTCAATACCTGGTCCTTCCGCTGGATGGCCTCCTTGTCCTGAACGATCGATTCAAGCGCGTCCAGCCCGAGTGTCCCCTCTACGGCCTCCTTGTGAAGCGAAAGCAACCTCAAATCCTGCTCAGTAGGCTCATAAGCCTCCTTACAATTGGGGCATATCAGCCGCACCAAGCGCTGGGCCATGATCCCGAGAATGGACGACGAAACAAGAAACGGCTCGATCCCCATATCCACCAGCCTCGGCAAAGCGCCAGCCGCATCGTTCGTGTGCAGCGTGGACAGCACCAAGTGCCCTGTAAGAGCAGCACGCACGGCAAGCTCCGCCGTCTCGCCGTCCCTGATCTCTCCTACCAAAATAACGTCAGGGTCCTGCCGAAGCAGTGAACGCAAGCCCAAGCCAAACGTGAAGCCCGCCTTGGGATTGATCTCCGACTGCTGGATTATCGGAAGCTGATATTCAACCGGGTCCTCAAGCGTGCAAACCTTCCTCTCAAGCGTATTCACGTGAGAAATGGCCGAATAAAGAGTTGTAGTCTTCCCACTTCCCGTGGGGCCTGTAACGAGGATAATCCCATAAGGCATATCTAACAGCGACTCGAACTCGTTCCGCTCGTGTTCAGGAAATCCCAGCTTCGTCAAATCAAGCTGCAGCGTCGCCCGGTCAAGCAGCCTCAAAACCGCGTTCTCGCCCGTTACCGTAGGAAATACGCTCACCCGAATGTCGATCTTCCGCTTCCCCACCGAGAACCCAATCTTGCCGTCCTGAGGAATACGACGCTCGGCGATATTCAAGCCCGCAATGATCTTGATTCTCGAAATGATAGGCTCCCGCAAGTCCAACGGTATAGTCTTTCTCTGGTGCAGAATCCCGTCAATCCTATACCGAACACGCATCAACTTCTCGTCAGGCTCAAAATGAATATCAGTGCAGCGCTCATGAACGGCCTGAACTATGATCCTATCTACTAACTTGATGATCGGTGCCTGCGAAGCAGCCTCTTCGATCTCTCCAAGGCCAGCCTCGCCACGCCGCCTCATCGTATCTTCGGCCATTTTCATGCCTTCATCAATAATATCCTCTACGTCCTCCTCGCTGCCGTAGAACTTATCGAGCGCCTTCTCCAAATCTTGCTCCGTTACCGCCACAGGACGAATCTGCAAGCCAGTCCGGCGCTCCAACCCGTCAATGATGTTCACGTCATACGCGTTCACCATCGCAACGGTCAGTGTGAAATCATCCTTCGAGAGAGGCAATATGTTATGCTCTTTGCAGAAATCAGTCGGCACCAGTTTGAGCACGTCCTGATCAATCTCTGCCTCGCTTAGATCGACCTCGGAGCGACCTCCCTCGCCAGAAAGCGCGTTGACAAGGTCGTCCTCCGAAATGAACCCAAGGTCGAATAATATCTGACCAAGCAGCTCACCTGTCCGCTTCTGTTCGCTCAGAGCCAACTCAAGCTGCTGGTCATCTATTAGACCAATCTCTCTTAGCTTCTCCCCTAACAACGCCATCTCTCGAATACCTCTATCTCAAGGTCAAACTCTTATACTTGCGGCAAAACTCTCCGCCTAGCGACACACCACCAAAACCTCTAATAAACCCACTATTATTGCGCCCGGCGCCTCTACCGTGCCCAAGCACCACAACCCAGAGGCGCCGGCTTGTCAATTCAACAATATCTGGCTCTCACACCTTACATGGTGCGGTAACCAATGTCATCGAAATGTGTCTGCGTTGCCCAAATCGGCGTCTCGACCGAAAAGTCCGGCCCA
>CAZKNE010000424.1:0-2545 GCA_964554005.1 uncultured bacterium
CGATATCCCGGGCTTCGTCAAGGCGATCACCGAGGGTGATTTCAGGAAGGCCATAAGAGTAGTGAAGCACGACAACACGCTGCCGGCGGTCTGCGGCCGTGTCTGTCCGCAATCGGAGCAATGCCAATCGCGCTGCGTGCTGGGTAAGAAGGGCGACCCGCTTGCGATCGGCAATCTTGAACGCTTCATAGCCGACTGGGAGCGGCGTGAGGGCGGAATGGAGATGCCGGAGCTTGCGCCTCCAACGGGCAAGAAGGTAGCAGTCGTTGGCAGCGGACCGGCGGGACTAACTGTCGCGGCCGACTGTGCTCGTAACGGGCACGCCGTAACTGTGTTCGAGGCGCTGCACAAGTTGGGCGGTGTCCTGAGGTATGGAATACCGGAGTTCAGGATGCCGAAGGAGATTCTGGACACAGAGGTGGGGATGCTCGAGAAGATGGGGGTCGAGTTTCGGACGGACGCCGTAATCGGCCCGATGCTCACCGTGCATGACCTGCTGGGCCAATACGACGCTGTGTATCTCGCCATTGGGGCGGGGCTGCCGTTCTTTATGGGTATCCCCGGCGAGAACCTCGCAGGCGTCTATTCCGCTAATGAGTATCTAACAAGAAACAATTTGATGAAAGCCTACCTGTTCCCACAGTACGATACGCCGATAATCAGGGGCCGAAGGGTCGCTGTGATAGGCGGCGGAAACGTTGCGATGGATTCGGCCAGAACCGCGCTTCGGCTCGGTGCGGATGAGGTCTTTCTGATCTATCGAAGGAGCAGGAAAGAGATGCCTGCACGGCACCAGGAGATTGAGCACGCATATCAGGAGGGCATCGATTTTCATCTCTTGAGGCTCCCGATGAGGATACTTGGCGACGAGCAGGGGAATGTTGTTGGGATGGAAGTAGTCAAGTCGCGGCTTGGCGAGCCGGATGCCTCGGGCAGGCGCAAGCCAATCCCCATTCCGGGCACCGAATATACCATCGGTGTGGACGTCGTCGTCCCCGCGCTAGGCAACGGAGCGAACCGGCTTCTGACGAGGCCGACGCGAGGCCTTGACACGGACGAGAGGGGTAAGATCATCGCAAATCCCGAGACCGCGGAGACCAGCATCAAGCGCGTCTACGCCGGTGGGGACATCGTCCGAGGCGCAGCGACTGTGATCCTCGCAATGGGCGATGGCCGGACGGCTGCCCGTGCCATCCACGAATACCTAAGCAAGGGCTGAGACGCGACCAGCAATCCACCTCGTGCTCGTTCGTGGTTGGCAGCGTTCTCTTAATGCGCAGTCGTCTCGCAACTGGCACTAACCGCAAACTCAAAAGTGTTCACATCCGTGGCCCGAAGATGGCCGTCCCAACGCGGACAATGGTGGCGCCCTCCTCGACCGCAACCTCGAAATCGTTGCTCATGCCCATGCTCAGATGGCTTATGTCGGCGCCATCGATGCCCGCATCCCTCAGATCCTCGAACATGCGCCGGGCCTTGCGAAAATAGGGTCTGGACTTCTCAGGGTCAGGGTCGAACGGCGGGATGACCATTATGCCCTTGACCGCGATGCCCTGAAGACCTGCACACAACCTTGCCAGACCGACGAGCTGCGAGGGGTCTATGCCGGCCTTTGCGTCCTCTATGCCGATATTGACCTCGAGAAGGATGTCGATTCTCTTGCCCAAATCCACGCATCGTCTCGAGACCTCCTGCGCGATGCGCTCGCTGTCGATCGATTCGATCATGTCGAAAAGCTCGACCGCCTTCTTCGCCTTATTACGCTGTAAATGCCCAACCAGACGCCAGTGAACGTTGCCCACGATGTGCGGGATTTTGCCAGCCGCCTCCTGCACCCGGTTCTCGCCCAAATGCACAAGTCCGGCATCCACAGCCGCCTGGACCTTCTCTAGCGGTTGAACCTTGGAGATACCGACCAGCGTTATCTCGTCCGGCGACCGTCCGGCGCGCTTGGCCGCGGCCACAATTCTGTTCCTGACGCTTTGGAGATTATCTTTGACGCTTTCTATCATCTTCATCCGTTCCCGTTGTTGCCGTGTCCAGAGATTGCCTCGCTACGTCCAGCAATTCGCTTGCTGGAAGTTTTCCTTATTTAGGGTACCACATAGAAGAGGCAACACGCAACAGGATCGGCCGTCCCAGATAATCACATTGAGCCAAGCGGGCGGGCGCAACCCACCCACCAACCGCAGTCCCAATCATCGCCTGCTGGGAGCCGCTACACACGTTCATCTATGGAGCCTCCTGCCTCGAATCTGATTCTTGGGGTCTTTGCGGGCGTGTGGACGTTCCTTGCACCCTCTGATACTATCTGTCTATATGCCACAAGGCACGAACCACTGGGAGACGTTGCTTGGAGAAAAAGGAAGTTCTGCATAAGGATTCTGACGGCAAGGAAGTCGTGCTCCACGTCGAGCTCGACGAGGCCGGCAAACAGACTCGCCGGGTTTCCTACGAGCGCTACCCGAAGGTGCGCTACAACTATCTCACAGCCGAAAAAGCAGCGGAGAAGATACTCAACGGCCAAGAGATAATACACAGCTAC
>CAZKNE010000425.1:0-2540 GCA_964554005.1 uncultured bacterium
CGGTCGACATGCCCAGCCAGGGAACGTGGACCTCGCCGTATGACAACAGGTCCTCAACCACCCGCACCGCCCGGTCAATTGGTATTGCAAAGCCCATCCCCTCTGCCGCGTTCAGAATGGCGGTGTTGATTCCCACGACCCGACCGGTCAGGTTGATGAGCGGTCCGCCTGAGTTACCCGGGTTGATCGCCGCGTCGGTCTGAATAAGATCGTAGAGCGCCTCGCTTTTGGCCTCATCTGACCCAACATCGACGTCGCGGTGCAGCGCCGAGACCACGCCAGTCGTTACGGTCTGAGAGTATCCGTATGGGTTGCCAATGGCGATGATGGTCTCTCCGATCATGAGGTCTTTGGCCGTCCCGATCTCCGCGTATGGCAACGGCTTTGCGCCCTCGATCTTCAGCACCGCGATGTCGGACTTGATGTCCCAGCCGACCAACTGCGCCTCATAGACATTTCCGTCCGAGACCTTGACCGAGATTCTCGAGGCCTTTCGGACAACGTGGGCATTAGTCAGGATGTGGTTTTGGTCGTCTATCACGACGCCGGAGCCCAGGCTGGTCTCTTTCTCAGTTCGGCGAAGTGGGGTGTGCATGAAAAGGCGATCGAAAACGTCGTCCCTGAAAAGGTAAGAGCGCTGGACTATCCGCTCGGTGCTGATGTTGACAACCGCGTCGCGGGCCGCCCGAACGGCCAGGACAACCGGCGTCTCGCGGATGCTGTGCGCAGCAGCTGGCTCTGCTGCCTTCGAGCGGGCGCCGATTGCCAGGGCCATGACGACGAAGGCTGCTGCGGCAACGACCACACGTCGTCTAGAAAAAGCGCCGATTTCGTGCATTTCAGAGAATATCATTTCAACCTAATACTACACAATGTCTCCAGCTGACAACAGCTTCTTGGAGCATAAGGCGATCTCTTTGAGGCTTTTGTTAGATAGACGACCACACGAGTATGCGATACTCTTCAGCGTGTTTTCTGTGCTTTTGTTGACAAACGTAGGGAGAGAGCACCATGAGAGTCATCGCGATCGTTGGCAGCCCGAGGGAGAACAGCAAAATCTCTATCAGCCGACTTATTGAACAGCCTCTGACGTCTCAGTCCAAAAGCTTGCCGGATGCACGGCAGGTTAGTATTGTTCCCTCGACCGGAGCCTGTCTGGTCTTTTTGGCCGAATCGGACAGCGTGGTGGTTAGAAAGTTCGTGGATTTTGTCTAGAGGGCTTAGAGCATGAGGTTTAGCGAGGCGTTCATTCCAACGCTGAAAGAGGCGCCGGCGGACGCAGTCAGCGAGAGTCATAAGCTAATGGTTCGGGCGGGGATGATAAGACAGGCTGCGTCCGGGGTCTATTCCTACCTACCGTTTGGCTATGCCGTGGTGCAGAGGTTGAAGGGGATTGTTCGCGAGGAGATGAACCGGGCGGGCGGCCAGGAGTTTCTCCTCCCCGCGCTTCAGCCGACTGATATTTGGCAGAGAAGCGGTCGGCTCGAGGCTTATGGTGAGGACGTTTTCCGCTTTCACGACAGGCACGGCCACGAGATGCTCTTGGGGCCTACGCACGAGGAGATCATCACGCTCATCGTCGCGAACGAGATTCGCTCGTGGGCGGACTTGCCGAAGATGTTCTATCAGATTCAGACCAAGTTCAGGGACGAGCCTCGGCCGCGATTCGGCGTGTTGCGGACGCGAGAGTTCACGATGAAGGACCTATACAGCTTCGATGCGGACCAGAAAGGTCTCGACAGAAGCTATCAGAGGATGTTCGAGGCGTATTGTGCGATTTTTGACCGGATCGGCGTTGCGTATGAGGCGCTCCCGACGTCGGAGACGGGGGCTATCGGAGGGAGCGAGTCGCACGAGTTTGTTGTGGTGGCGGCCTCGGGCGAGGACCGTCTTGTCAAATGCCCAGAATGCGGCTTCGCATCGTTTCCGGGCGAGGGCGAGGGCTTGGCGCCGGCTCGGCCGCCGGTGCGCAAGGAGTGTGTCCTCGAGGAAGTATCTACTCCTGAGATGACAAGGGTCGATCAGGTTACTGAGCTCTTGGGTGTTGGCCCGGAGAAGATTATCAAGACGATGATTCTTAAGAGCAGCGACGGCGGCCTGTTAGCGGGGCTTGTCAGAGGCGATCACGAGCTCAAGATGCCGAAGATGATGCGGGCAGTAGGCAGTAAAAGTCTCGAGCTCGCCTCAGCCGCCGACATCGAGTCCGCGACTGGCGCGCCGGTGGGGTTTACAGGGCCGGTGGGGCTTTCGGGGATGAGGGTCTATGCTGATCTTGCTCTTGAGGGCGAGACAGGCATGGTCGTTGGGGCAAATAAGAAGGATGCGCACTACATCGGCTGCGAGGTGGGGAGGGATTTTACGCCGGATAAGTTCGTCGATATCAGAAAGACCGTGCCCGGCGATCCCTGTCCCAAGTGCGGGGCAGCGCTTGAGCGTGAGACGGGCATCGAGGTTGGGCATATATTCAAGTTGGGCACGACGTATAGCGAGAGGTTGTCGGCCAAGTTCACTGACAAAAGTGGCAGCTTGAAGCCGATACT
>CAZKNE010000426.1:0-2537 GCA_964554005.1 uncultured bacterium
GCCCAGAGATTTGCACTACTCAAGGCGACCACGACGACCAAGGTCGCAAGAAAAGTCATTCGCTCGGCAGACCGCATCACGCTAGGCCCTTTCCACGGTCTATGGCGGCCAAGAAATCCCTCGTTGCACGGGCTGGGTCCGGGGCATTCAATATGGCGCTAGACACGGCTACCCCATGCGCCCCGGCCGACATCACATCACCCACACGCTCAACGGTTATCCCGCCTATCGCGAAAACAGGGACATCGATGCTGCCCGCGACGACGGCGAGGGTCTCAAGCCCGACCTCGACCGCGTCCAACTTGGTGTTGGTCTGGAACACGGCGCCACAACCCACATAGTCCACGCCCGCAGATTGCGCCGCGATCGCCTCGTCCTTTGAGCCAACCGACTGGCCAATCATAGCGCTCTCCGCTCCGCAGCTAGCAAAAAGCCTCTGAACGTCGGCCACCGTTGCATCGCCCTGGCCCACATGAACTCCGTGCGCACCGGCGAGAAGCGCAAGGTCAGGCCGATCGTTCACAAAAACCCAAGCGCCGCTCTGCCTCGCCAGTTTAACGGTCATTTGCAGCAACCGGATGCGGTCCCTGTCCGGCATTTGCTTTTCACGAACCTGCACGAACTTGCAGCCCGCGTTGAGGACTTCCTCTGCCAGCGCTAGCGAGTGTTTGGCGCTCATTCCACCTGTTTCTAGTATCACACAGAGCCTTATAGCGTCAAAATCATAACTTCGCTGCAATTCATCCAGCCTTAAGCGCTACGCATTGACCTGACTCGCTTGCCCTCACGCTCCCCCTCGGCCGATGCCTGGTCAAGTAAGTGCTCCACGAATCCGGTCGAAAAATGGCCCTTCTGAAAATCAGGGTCCCTCATAACTTCCATCTGGAAAGGAATTGTAGTCTCTATGCCCTCTATCACAAACTCCTCCAGGCAGCGCTGCATCCTGGCGATGGCCTCCTTACGCGTCGGAGCGTGAACAATCACTTTCGCAATTAGCGAATCGTAGTAAGGGAGAACAACATAGTCCTTATAGATAGCGGTGTCTATACGGACGCCGATCCCGCCCGGAACGTTGCAGGCTGTGATCTTACCTGGCGATGGGGCGAACGTCTCCGGATGCTCTGCATTGATACGGCATTCGAGGGCGTGTCCGTTGAACTTGACGTCCGATTGACTCAGGCTGAGCTTCTCGCCAGCAGCGATTCTTATCATTTCCTTGACGATATCGACGCCAGTTACGAACTCGGTGACCGGGTGCTCCACCTGAATCCTAGTGTTCATCTCAAGGAAATAGAACTGCCCCTGAGGGTCCATCAAGAACTCCATCGTCCCCGCGGACGTGTAGCCCAGCTTGCTCGCCGCATCGATCGCAAGAGCTCCCAGCGAATGCCGACGCCTTGCCGTTATTACAGGGGAGGGTGATTCTTCGATTAGCTTCTGGTGCCGCCGCTGGATGGAACACTCGCGCTCGCCTAGATGAATAACGTTGCCATGTTCATCGGCGAGAAGCTGGAACTCTATGTGCCGCGGCTCGCCGACGTACTTCTCGATATAGGCTCCCGAGTTGCCAAACGACGCCGCGGCCTCGCCCTGCACGGCCTGGAATGCCCTCGGAACCTCCTCCTCGTGTCGAACTATTCTCATCCCCTTGCCGCCGCCGCCGCCAGAAGCCTTGATCAGGACAGGGAAGCCAACTTCACAAGCCGCTTCGAGTGCATCCTTGGCGGTTTCTACCTCGCCGTCCGAACCCGGCAGAATCGGCACCCCGAAGCTCTTCATTGTGCCTCTGGCGGTTGCCTTGTCGCCCATCAGTCTTATCAATCTTGGCGACGGGCCTATAAACTTGATCTTATGGTCCGCACATATCCTGGCGAACCCAGGGTCCTCCGCCAAATAACCATACCCAGGATGAAGCGCATCCGCACCCGTCACGAGCGCCGCACTTATGATATTGCTTATGTTTAGGTAACTTCTGTCGCTCCTCGCAGGGCCGATGCAAACGCTCTCGTCAGCGAAGCGAACGTGCAGAGAATCCTCGTCAACCTCCGAATAGACTGCGACCGACTTGATCCCCATCTCCCGGCACGCACGTATGATTCTGAGGGCTATCTCGCCCCGGTTGGCAATCAATATCTTCTTGAACATCAGAGGAGCTTATCCCCTCCTATCAGGCGGGTTCGATCCACATCAAGGGCTGGCTATACTCAACCGGCTGCGCATCTTCTATCAGAATCCTGACCACTTTGCCCTCAAGATCGGACTCGATCTCGTTCATCACCTTCATCGCCTCAACAATGCACAGCGTCTTGCCCTTGGTAACATAGTCTCCCGGATTCACAAACGGCTCTGCCCCAGGAGCAGGAGCCCGATAGAATGTCCCGACAATCGGCGACTTGACCACCACGCCATCTGTGCCAGCAACCTCGCTGTCATCCCCGGCCAGCTCACTCGCCGCGGCCTCAGGAAGAGCCGCCTGAGCCGTCGCGCTGCCCGCAACAGAAGGCGCCGCACCGTTACGTCTCAGCTTGAGACGCATG
>CAZKNE010000427.1:0-2537 GCA_964554005.1 uncultured bacterium
AGTGCCCCTTTGGAGCTATGCCACTGGGGACAAGATCGTCTCCTCGCCTGCAGTTGGCTATGAGGATGTGGTCTATTTTGGCTCTGATGACGGCTACTTGTATGCTGTCCGGGACGGGATGCTATTGTGGCGAACTCAGATGGGCGGAAACGTCCGCTCCTCGCCGGTAATGGGCACGGGCGGCGCTATTTACGTCGGCTGCAACGATGGGCATCTTTATGCGCTCGACAAGGACACAGGGGTGGTGCAATGGCGGTATAGTATAGGGGCCTGGATCAACTCCTCGCCCGCAGTCTGGAGGCTGCCGGATAGGGACATCATCTACATCACTGCCATGGATGGGAATCTTTACGCAGTCCACAATCTCGACACCGGCGGCGTCTATTGCCTCGAGATGTTCCACACCGGCCACTGGGTAACGTCGTCTCCATGCGTTGGGCCCGACGGGACCATCTACTTCGGCTCCAACGACGACAACATCTACGCGGTCGATCCTGAGGGCAATCTACAGTGGTCCTACCCAACGAATAGCTGGGTGCGTTCATCCCCAGCTATCGACAAGGACGGAAACGTTTACGTGGGGTCACTCGACCATCATCTATACTGCCTCGATTCTGAAGGCGGGCTCAACTGGATGGTCGATCTCGGCGACCAGATCGTCGGCTCGTGTGCGCTCGACGCGAGAGGTTACGTCTATGTTGGCACCAACTACACCACTTCCGAGGGCGGCAGGGAGTTCTGCCTGGACAGGGAAGGCAACGTCGAATGGGTATTCCAGACCAGCGATGCGGTCAATTCCTCCGCCGCGATTGGCGAGGGCAACATGGTGTATTTCGGGAGCCTAGATTGGAATCTCTACGCCTTTGGTGGCCGCGATGAGCAAGCGCCATATATACTTGGCGGCGGCTTTTGGAACAGCAGAATCACCGCTCGCGACGGCGGGGTGCTTCGGCTGACTGCCTACGTAACCGATCCCGAGAATAATGTGGATTACGTCGAGCTATTCCATATGGGACAAGGCTCCCTCAACCTTTATCTCCAGGACAATGGCCTGGGCGGAGATGAGGTGGCCGGCGACAACAAATACTCGATTCAGATTGACTGCGGCCCCGGGGACATGGCGGCCGGCCCTCACTATTATGAGCTGATTGCGCGCGACAAGGCTGGCAACAGGAGCGAGATATGGCCATATCTTGAGGTCAGAAGCGAGGGTCTTCCGATGCTTCTGGGGCACGATGTGTCCGCGCCGCTTTTGGCCGCGGGTTTCAAGCCGATGCAGGCCCAATTGCACGCGATAGACCTCGCGCCTCGAGGGTCTAGCGCAGCCGTGCCGCTTGCTGCCTACACATACAATCCTGACGCCCCTGTTGTGCTCGAGGCGGGCTACGGCTACACGAGGATAACGTCGGAGAGCGGGGGCAGGCTTCAGGTGTTCGCAAGAGTAACTGATCCAAACGGGCCGGCGGACATTGATGAGGTTACTTTCAAGTTTTTTGCTCTGGGTGTGTGGAATGGCGTCGAGATGCATAGGAGCCCGACCGAGCCCAATATGTACACTCTTGACCTGAACATAGGCGCCGGTATGTATCCTGGGGCATACGTGGTGGACATAAGCGCCACAGACCTAGAAGGCAATCAGGGCCGCTGGCCAGCGCTTACCGTGTGGAATTGATCCAAGCGGCGAGATATTCCTTTAGGAAACGAACGAACTGAAGACCTTGAACGGGAGCTGCCTCGATGGTAGCTCCCGTTTCTTGTTTTAGCGTTTTCAGCGTCATTCCATCGAGGAACCGGCGAAGGTCTCCCTTGCGCTCTGCGTTTTCGTCTTCGAGCGCAACCTCGGGCACAAGCACGAGGCCGTTGCCGCCCAGGCCTTCCGCCAGCATTTTTTTCCTGATGTCCTGGCCAACTAACAGACCTGCTACCGTCACGCTCTCCCCGAAGAACCTGTTGCCCACCTCGAGCAACGACAGCCTTGTCCCAAATGCTTGATTGAGCCGCCCAATCGCCCTAGAGAGCATGGGCGCAGCAAGCCTTCCCGTTACTATCGTGGCCTTTGCTCCCACAAGCGACTCTCTCGATCCCAGCCCGCCCAGCGACTCGTCTAGTTCCGCCGCAAAGCTCGCTGCGATCCCGACCCCGTTCTCGAGCTGAGCGAATTCGCCATATTCTCGCGCGTTCGGCAACTTCACGCCAGACATCAGGTAGAACTCGTCGCTCAAAAACAGAACCTGCCTGTCAAAGTGCTCGGCGAGTCGCGACTGAATGGGCTGCATCTGTTCGATGAGCTGTCCGGCGTAACTGGGCGATACAGCCTTGATTGTGGACAGGTGTTGTCTGAATCTTGTCAAGCCCACGGGCACGACGGCGATCGTCTGAACGCCGGGGAATAGTGATGTAAGGTCCGAAATGGTCTGTTGGAGGACCTTCCCGTCGTTGATGCCCGGGCATAGCACGACCTGTGTGTGAAGCTTTGCGCCGGAGCGAACGAGGTCCCCAAGCGCTGGCAATATAGGAGGCGCCGCTGGGTTGCCGAG
>CAZKNE010000428.1:0-2536 GCA_964554005.1 uncultured bacterium
GAAAGAGGCAGCAACTCGGCTTTCGACATGAACTCCCGTGCCTACGTGCCAGCCAGCTTCAGAGCTCAACTTCAGAAACGATCAATCTGATTATTGGGGCCTCTGTGTGCTCTTGACAGCGGAGCGTCGATTATAGTAAATGTCCGATTGGCACGGTAACAACATCTGCGTTTTCAATTGGCGAGAGTTCAATGGAGGAGTTATGCATCCAGGCAAATTACTGATCAAGACGGCAAGCGATGGTCCAGACAAGCTTGCAGTGATCGAGAGTGAGAGGCAGACAACGAACAAAGACCTGTTGACGAGGGCGACTGTTCTCGCCGCTCGGTTACGGGAACAGGGCTGCGGGAAGGGCCGAGCCGTCGTGTTGTTCCTACCTAATTCCATAGAGTTTGTCGTCAGCTATTTCGCTGTAATGCTCTTGGGCGGAGTCGTTGCGCCGGTTGACGTTCGGTTATCTGCTCCAGAGCTCGCCGCGTTCGTCAGCGTAACGAGACCCAGGGCAATCTTGACTACGGCGGAGCATGAGGCAGTTGCCACGGATGCCGCAGGCCGGCTTCCGTTTGATGTGGTAGTGGTTGATCCGGGTGGGTTTCAGGAAACTGGTGAAGGGCCAAATGGTTCGGTTGATGGTTTTGAGGTTGAGGAGGTTTTGCCCGAGGACGATGCGCTATATCTCAGCACTTCAGGCACAACGGGCGCACAGCACGTCGTCGTGCTCACCTATTCACAGCTCGACCTATTTCCAGAGACGATGCACGCTGTTGTGGAAATGTCGGAGGCCGATGTCAATGGCATGATTCTCCCGATGTCGCATATATCAGGCCCCATCGTCTGCAACGAGGCTGTCCTGCGACGCAACCCGATCGTGCTTCTTGATGTGTCCCAGCCTGAGAAGGCGATCTCACTGATCGAGAAACATCATGTTACTTGGTTCCATGGGGTCCCAGCGATTTTTCAGGTCATTTTTCGTCAGGCGAAAGGTCAGAGCTCGCGGCTGCGTTCTCTGCGGTTCGTGGCGATGATGGGGACTGTTGTGCCAGTGCCGGTGATCAAGGAGTTCAGTGAGTGCGTCCCCAATGCGGCCGTGCTTCAGGGCTACGGGGCAACGGAGACCTCGCCGTTGGTATTGTTAATGAGGGCAGAGGATGCACGGCGGAAGATCGGCAGTGTTGGGCGCGTCACGCCTCGGTGTGAGGTCAAGGTGGTTGACGATGAGGGGAACGAGCTTCCGGCGGGCCAGATTGGCGAGGTAATAGTGAGGGGGCCGCAGGTGATGAAGGGCTATCTCAACGATCCGAAGGCCACGGCAGAGGTCATCAAGGATGGCTGGTATCACACTCGCGATGCTGGGTATTGCGATGACGAGGGGTTTTTCTACATCGTTGGTCGAAAGGACGATATGATAATCACCGGCGGGTTGAACGTGCACCCCGGAGAGATTGAGAGCGTGCTTTTGGAACACCCATCCGTGTTTGAGGCGGCAGTTTTTGCAGTTCCTCACAAGCTGAGGGGGGTGATTCTGAAGGCCGCGATCGTTCTGAAGTCTGGTCATCGGACGAAAGAGAGCGAGCTTCTGGCATTCTGTCGCGAGCGATTGGCGGATTTCAAGGTGCCGAGACAGATCGAGTTCCGTGAGACTTTGCCAAGGACCAAGATGGGCAAGATCGACAGGCGGTCGCTCACCGTGCAAGCTTGACGCCAAACGTAGTCTTACACGGTCTTCTGGTCTTGTCGAGGCACTGATGCGATTGAGGAAGCGGCTGATCCGCGCGGCGAAGTTTTGGACAGGCCGGCAGTTGCTCAGGGCGGCCTTGCCCTTGATCCCTCGATTCCCATTGGGATGGATCGGGCGACTTGCAGATTGGGCGGGCAGAATCGCCTGGTATGTGCGGAAGAATGACTGGCGGCGTGCGCTTGACAACATGAGACTTGCCCTGCCGGAGCTATCGGACCAGCAACGAGTCCGAATATGCAAGCAGGTCGCTCGTAACTTGGCGAGGAACGTGCTGGACCTCGTATGGATTGTCGGTCATCCGCATCTCGCCGCCGATATAGTGCAGGTGGAGGGCCTGGAGCACATCAAAAGCGCCGTTAGCAGGGGCAGGGGTGTCGTAGTTCTCAGCGCACACTTCGGCAATTTTATGATGCTGTGTCTCAGGCTTGCCTTGGAGAAGTTCCCGTTTTCCGCGGTGATCAACATGCCGCAGGACCCCCAGATCGCCGCTATATTAAAGAGGTGCCAGGAGGGCTTTGGGATGCACCCGATCGACCGCAGCCCCCAGTGGGCATCGTTCAGGGAGTGCCTGAAGCGCCTCAAGAATGGCGAGGTGGTTTGCATGATAATGGATGAGGAGGCCAGGAAGGGCGGCGTTTTTGTCGATTTCTTCGGCTACCAGGTCCCGACACCCAAAGGCCCTGCTGCAATGGCCATTCGGTCCGGAGCCGAGGTCGTGCCAGCATTTGCGTATAACCTGCCGAACGAAGTGCAGAAAGTGGTCGTCCAGCCTCGTCTTGAAATGCCGAGCGAGTACAA
>CAZKNE010000429.1:0-2528 GCA_964554005.1 uncultured bacterium
AACCCGACGTAATGGCCCCTCGTTGTTGAGACCTCAACGTCGGCCCAGACCCTTGCGCCGAGACCTGTCAAAACATCTTTGGCTCGGCCGCGGTAGCCCTTGAGCATATTGTCTTTTGTGCTATTCCCCATCTTTCGTCTCCAAACGTTCAAGCTCCAAAGCAAGTTATGGGCAGCATTCTTTCAACTTGCCGCGACTCTGGCAAGAGGCTTTCCGGGATGGCCACAACACGTATCCTTGTCATCGATGTTGGCATTGTGCCACAGAGGGTGTATCTTGATCGTCTTTGGACAGGGCATTTGCCTGCATTACATGCCCCATTTGGGGGAGAAAGGACGATATGTTTTTAGGCTACGATTTCAAGGACCCTGTCGCGTGGGCCCGCGAGCGAATGTCCTCAAAGAGGCGGTATCGGCAGGAGATCGCCACCACCGTTATCGTCGGCGTCGCGACTCTGGCGGTTCTGGTCTTTGCTCTGTTGATTGCGGGCGTCACCTCTGGGAGGGTGATGCTCACCGTCGGAATCGCTTTCTTGGTGGTCGATTGCATCATCCTGCGCGGCGTAGTCTATGCGATGGCGCTCAGGCGCCTCGTTCTTGGGCGTCAACCGAAGGGCGAGGGGGCGAGCGATGAGAAGCAACAGTCTAAAGAGGATGAGGCGTGATTGGAGCGTGGGCCGAGTCCTGGAGCGAGACGCTCACACACGTTTACATCGCCCTCTGGGGCGTGGGCACAGTTCTGATACTGATCAGCCTCGAACGCAGGTTTAGGAGGAGGCGCCTGTTCTTCTGGCTCGGGATTTCGTGCCTAACCCTTGGCTCGGTCCTTGGGCTCACAACGGATTGGGACAACGCACTTCGGGCCGCGATGTCTATTGCGGCTCTCGTCCTATGTATAGCTTGCATTGCTATAAAGCTGTTGAGGGACAAGGCGCGCTCCAGGAGGCACGTTCGCCTACTGAAGGACGCGATTGAGCACATGGGGCAGGACAGGACGGATGAGGACTGACCTCGGCTCTTGGCCATTTAATCGTTTCAAAGGCGGCGTTAGCATCTAAATGATCAAGTCATTCAATTCCGGATTGCCGGGGACGGCCTGATCTGGCAGGAGGATTACTACGATGAAGTTCTGGTCGAGGCTCGCAACCTGGAAAAAGATGCTCCTTGTTCTGGCTCTCTTGCTAGTCCTTGTGGCGGCTGTTTTGGTCGGTTTGGCTGCGAGGTGGTGGCTCCATTTAGGCTTTGGCAAGGGCTGGCAGATATGTATCCCCCACGGAACGCAGACGGTTCTGTTCACTACGTTAACCTCGATCCGCGCAATTCGACCGGGAGCTGGCGGGTGCCTCGAGGAGGTCTCGGTGAGGATGGCCGGGAGAAAGAGGCCGGTCTCTCCTCTTCTTCCGTGTTCCTGCATTCCGGGTACCGACGATTCGATTCCCCTGCTGAACTGGGAGAAGAAGCCTGCGCCTTCTAAGCGTCTCACAGAATTCCCTTGCCCGGACTGGTCATACCTCTGGCAGCTTCATCTCAACTCGCTTGAGACTCACCTTGTCATGAGGACCGGGGGTCATTGACGCTCTCCACGCGTTCAACTGTCTGGACGGTCGCTTCATGGCATACAATTGGGATTTCGCGGGCGGGGGCTGGGGGGCACGGGTCCCGACGATCTTCTCCTTGACAGAAGCTACCTTCAGCACGATACAAGACCCAACAAAGCTCCATCGGGGACTCATTCTTCTTGGCGAGCAGGATTACGTTGGCATTGGCTACGATGCTCAATCCGGGCGCTCCGACGAGATGTATTCTGAAAGGCCAGGTTACCTTTCACGCCGCGGCGAGAAGGTCGCCGATAACGTATATGACATCTTGGGCGTTACTCCTGACCTCGAGCGAGTCTTCTTCGTCAAGCACGAGTCTCAGGCAAGTGGCGCAACGGTTTCTGCGCTATGGACATACCTCCCTAATGAGAGAACTACGCAGAGACTCATGGAATGGAAGGGCGACCGCCTTCGCCTCACAGGCAACTCCAAGAGATTCGGCTTTCTTGAGACCGAAAAGGCAGACCAGCGAGATCAATGCGTTATTGTCGGGGCTCACATACTCGACGTGAATGGACAGACAATCCAACATTTCCGCCTCGAAAAACCAATAAGACCAACCGGCCGGTTCTGGTCGTATGATTGGAGTCCCGACTGGGGAGTCATCGCGTATTTCGACGAATCAGATGTGGTCATTCAGTCGCTGGAGGGTGTAATCCTCGGCAGATTCAGGATATCCCGGTTATCTGATGTTATGGATTATTACAGGTCCAAGAGAGAGGAGAAATGACGTGGCTCTTGAGACTCGCCCTTCTGGAAGCACTTCCCTCTGGGTGTTCGACGAGAGCATTCACACGGAGGCTTACGAGGTTGTCGCGGCAGTGGATGAGGCGGGACGGGGCTGCCTCGCCGGGCCGGTAGTTGCCGCCGCCGTCCTGTTGCCCCGTGATTTCAGGGACGATCGGATACGCGACTCAAAGCAGCTAACTGC
>CAZKNE010000430.1:0-2526 GCA_964554005.1 uncultured bacterium
GTGGATATTGCAGCCATCGGGCAGGAGGATGGCGAAACGGTCTTGTATCTCATACAGGTAAAGGCTGGTGACATCGATGCAACGATGTGGGATTCGGGGCCGAATGCCGTTCGCCCGACGCTCAACAACTTGTTGGATGTGCCTTTTCAGGATCTAACACAGCCCCGGTTACAGCAAGCGAGAAGACAAGCCATACTGGCCCACAACGGGCATTTGCGCGAGAACATACGGGAGAGGTTCAACGGCTATATTGAGGACTCCTTCAGTCCTCGCATGGCATTCGCTCGATGGGACTTGGACAAACTCGCTGTGCTTTTCCAGGAGCATTTGCTGAATGAGCGAATCTTGCCCAAAGAACACCAGAGGCTGCTCAAGAGGACTCTAGCCTTTCTTGACGTTCCTGATTATGACTTGAGCGATTTCAAACAGCTTGTTCGGGAGTTTCTGCCTGATGTAACGAGATTGAGGAAACCAAAACGCAGTAGGGTATTTGGCTTCATCCGCCTTGTCCTGGCAATGATAAGAGCGGAATGTCAAGACCTGGACAATCTATCGCCAGCACATGTTGCCTATGAACATTCGCTCTTGTCAATCTGGGGATGGATGAGACGGAACGACTTCTTTCAAAGACCGGTTGTGGAGGAGTTCGCGCGTACATATTCTCAGTATCTCCAGTTGCTGCTTGAATGGGCCGAGAAGGTCGCGCCAGCCCTGTGTGTTCCGGCAGGCTTGGCGTTCGGTGGTACTTATGAACTCGTCGAGTATCCCCTGAGAACGTTCGAGGTTATTGCGAATCTGGGCCTCTTGGCAACAGCCCTGGTGTACCTGCCTGATACGGAGGAGAGTCTGCGGGAGTTCAAACGTCAGCATCTCTCACGAGTTATTGAACTGCTCATCAACGCTATCCGAACCAATCCGGCCAGACATAAGCCTCTTTTGGATAACCACTCGATAGACGTTTTTCTTGGTATGTGGCCTTTGTTACTGACTGGTCACACTGACCTTGCTAGATGGTGGTTGCGGGATATTCTTGAGCATCTGGTGATACGAAAGCAGTTCTATAAGAGGCTCCCCGAATTATACAACAGGGTGGATGCAGTCATCGAGTACGAGGCAACGAGTGAACGGCCTATCGGGTATGTTGATTCATCCTCTACGCTCATTTACATACTGTTCGAGTTCTGCCTACTGTTGGATGCTGAGGAATTGTATCTGAACTACCGAGAGGCTTTTGAGGGGGTTAGCTTCCAGGTGTGGTACCCCCCGGATAACGTCGAAGAAATCATCTACTCACGCGAAGTGATCGAGGGTGACACGGAGGTACTCCATGGGTTGCCTGCTAGCTTCGAGGAGTTCCGGCTGGACGTTCAAGCGCGTCATCAATTCGACAGGATGGATTACTCTCCAATTGTAGGGAGGCTACCCGCGATTCTGCTGCTCGCGAATAAGCACTTCAGAACCCCCGTTTTTCCCTTCTGGTGGAGAACTCCTATTTTCACTCAGGCGGGCGAGCCAGACCCTCAACCGGATCAATAGAACCGCATGCGGACGTATGTAGACTTTGTCCATCGGCAACCGAGCACGAAAAACATCCTCTTCCTCCGGCTCGTTCTCGATTCAAATCCACCCCCTGTACCCTCGGCCAATCAAAAAACCAAACCTAATCCGTTTTCTCCCTATCCCTACACTGCCGATAATCCTCGCCGCTGTTGGACACCACCTGGCACACAGCGACATCGAGGAAGCGGGAGCGCAGCCTCGGCCCAGGCATCTCCTCCGGCTGCACGTTGCTCACCACCAGCGTGTGCGCCCTGGCGGTGTAGCGCACATTGAACACGCGGAACAGCACCTCGGCGGCCCAGTCGGTCGGCCGTTCCGTCCCCAGGTCGTCCACCACCAGCCAGGGTACGCGCTCCCGTGCGCGAGGTCTTCGACCCGCTGCTGGAAGACCGTACGCCGCTGTTCGCGGGCCGCGAGGCGGCACTGGACCGAATAGCCCGACTTTATCCAGGACCCGAAGGGGGGCTACCTGATCGTCACCGCCCCGGCGGGCTTCGGCAAGACAGCGCTGATGGCGAGCCTCGTCTGCGGGACACCCGAGGCCTTCGCCTATCATTTCTTCGCCTCCACCTACGTTTCAGATCGTCTGAGCGAGGACTTCTTCCTGCGCAATGTGGTGGAGCAACTGTACAGTGGGATGGTCACAAAGGCTTGCTATCCCCCACCCCGCACGAACTGAGCGCGCTGTACAAGCTCCTGGATGAGCCCCTGGAGTGCACCCAGGTTCTGAAGCTCGACGGACTGGACGAGGTCACCACCTGGAAGCTGAATCGTGCCTGGGCTGTCGCCTCTCTAAATCTATCTCCCCAATATCCCAAATTTCCCAATATTGACACCGCCTGGAAAGTGTGGTATAGTATTAGCACATCTGTTCTATAACAAGCGCATCCAAAACCGTTGCCCTCCACACTTTCAGGGCCCCTTCCGTGGGCAGGCCGCAAGGCCAAGGGCCGGATTGGCGCACCG
>CAZKNE010000431.1:0-2524 GCA_964554005.1 uncultured bacterium
TTGGTGTGCTGGTCTTCATGATCGCCGTCATAACCATGCAAACGCTCGGGATGACCGCCCCTGCTCCACTTAGGAAGGAGCTTTCTGGCCTGAATCTCGACGTATCCAAACTGAATGCAGAACTCAAAACGCTGAGAACGGAGGCGGCCCGAAACCGGCAGGCCAGGGATGCGGTAGAGAACCTTGAGAAGCTGAAGAGGCGGCTCTCACAACAGAAAGAGCTTAAACAATCAGTCACCAGATTCGCAGCGCAGCTCGACAGCCTGAAACTTGACCAGAAACGCCATGAGGATGAGCTCAGAAGGCTGCGGGCGCTCGTGCCGGCAGATTTCAGGATCAGGCGGCACAAGATCGAGCTTAGGACACCGGTCCAAAAGGCTAGCGACAAGCGCGCGCGCTACTTTGAGTGCGAGAATGGCAGGGTCAATCCGTTTTATGGCCGATATGTCCGAAAATACTACATAACGAAGACGGTCGGTGAAAACAGCATCGTGATCCGCCGCCGCCCGGGCGAGACCTTTGAGGAGACGAAAGCGAAATCCTCGGACTGGCAAGCGGAGATCAATAGGATCGACCCGAAGAAGGAATATGTTGCATTCATAGTCAGGCCTTCGGGGTTTGACATATACCTAAAAGTGCGGAGGATTCTCACTGAAAAGGGTATCGACGAGGCTTGGGAGCCACTCGAGACGGGCACTATTAACATGGTGATTGAGGGTGTAAAGAGCCGACGTCGTTTCCTTCTACAGTAGGGCTTTAGCCACGAATTAAGCGAGGTGATCAATGTTTAGTATCAGGTCAGTCAAGTGTTTTTGTGCATTGGTTGTTCTGGCGCTGCTTGCGGGGTGTGCGCCAAACCCTTATGCAGATATCGTAATGCTCTTGGGAAGTAAGGGGCCGGCCGCGAAGGAGCGCGCGGCCAAAAGGCTCGCCGGAATGAAAGGCGATGTCTATGTTGATGCGCTGGTCAAGGCGCTTTACGACCCTCACCAGAGGGTGATCATCGCGGCCGCAGACGCACTGGCGAAGAGTGGGGCGGTGAAGGCTGTCCCCGATCTCAAGAAGCTTCTGAGCGACAAGCGGCAGGCGGTTCGTCAGGCAGGCGCCTCCGCCCTAAACCGAATCAAGAACATCGCATCGGCCGAGGCGCTGCTTGGGTCTGATGTCGCAAGGTATCGCGCAATGGGGATCGACATGCTGGGTCGGCTTCAGTCTCCGGACAGGGTTCCGGCTCTTGCTTTTGCGCTTTCGGACAAGGTGGCGGCCAACAGGCTTCAGGCAGTGAGGATTCTATCTAGGATGAAGACCGATGCGGCGGCCAAGGCGCTTTCGGACGCGAGCAAGGACCCCAACGAGACGGTTCGGGCCGAGGCGGTGAAGGGCCTGGTGGCGATGAAGGGCGCCTCGGCATTTGTTTCTCTATCCGCCTCGAGCGAGAACAGCATTGAGCTCGCGAAGAAAATGGAGCACCTAGTGCTCTATTTCGTGGAGCAGGGCGATCTGAGGTCCGCAGTCGCGGCGGAGGCCAACTCGCTTGCGCGATACATGACGTTTTACTGCACGAACTACGTCCAGCAGGACATCTACAGCGATCGCGACAAGTCCCTGACGACGCTGTATTTCAAGGACCTGCCCGACATCATCGCCGAGGAAATGGAGCTCATCTCGAATGCTCTCTTGGGAAAGGAGCTCACTCAGATCGCGGAGCATCAGGACAACGATTACATACTGCCCGGCAGATACACGCCTCGGGCTTTTCTGTCGGCTGTCAAGCAAGACGAGGGGGAGGGCAACGAGTTCGTGAGCGAGACGGTGCGGTATCTCGAGACCGTAATCGCAGCTGATTCTAAATCAGTCGTCGTTGTTGACGGGATGCAGCCTAGTGCCGGGGGATACGCCCTGCTCGGGCTGTCCTACATTGACAGCGCTGCCACTGCGCAGGCTCTTCTGAAAGCCGCATCCCGCAGATACTACGACTACTTCGTCATCAGGGGCCTTGTGGACCTCGGAATGAAGGCCAAACAGGCGCTCATCTCGGCGCTTAAGTCCGAGAACACATTCGTTCGGTCGCAGGCCATGCTGGCCATTGCATTCTTGCCTGACCCCAATGTAGAACAGTTGGCCGTGGATGTGCTCAAAACCGAGGCGGACCCAATTGTTCGGCTGCATTGCCAGTTCGCGCTCTACCAGGCAGGCCGAAAAGAAATGCTCAAGGAGCTCCTGGACGCGGCCCAGTCGAATGATAAGCAGATAGCAGTCCGTGCCGCATACGTTCTCTGGTATGTTCAGGAGCCCGTGCCCCAACAAGTTCTCTTGAGCCTCTTAGCCAGCCCCGACAACCGAATCAAGAGGCGCGGGGCGGATATCTGCGCCAAGAAGCCCGTGCCATCCGACGCGATCATTGAGACGCTTATTCCCATGCTTGGCGCAAGGAACGCGCTTGTTCGGTCTTCAGCAAAGGACGCTCTCGCCGCAATCGACCGCAAGGCGCTGCCTGCTCTCACCCAAGCGATCGGAAGCGAAG
>CAZKNE010000432.1:0-2512 GCA_964554005.1 uncultured bacterium
CTTTCGTGCCAGCAAGCGCTAATGTCCCCAAGATGACAAGAGCGAAAACCACTAGCAGAACTTTTTTCACTTTTTTCTCCCTTCTAGATCCTTAATGTGCGCCGTAAAGGCACTTGAAATGGCATCTTCAACATCAGAGCGGAAGTCTGAATACGCCTCAAGCCACATCCTTCCCGCCTCGGTCAGTCTGGTCTCACCGCCCGAAATACCGCCTCGGCGCCTCTCTACAAGCGACACGCCAAGAGACCGCTCGGCCTTCTTGAGATCGCCCCAGGCCTTGCGATAGCTCATCTTAAGCTCCGTAGCCGCCGCTCTCAGCGACCCTTTCCGATGGATGGCATCGAGCAACCGCCATTTGCCATCTCCGAAAGCACCCTCCGCATCCCTCGTGGAGAGCCAAAGCTTGAACTTTGGTCGCAGACCCTCTTTCATCTATTTGAACCACTTTTCTATATGCACTAGTAAACTCTCGAACATAACTTCCCCGCAAATCACGCCTTCAGAGCTTAACATCGAGATCAGCCTGAATTATCACGTCGTCGTTGATTCTCTCGCCCTTGGCGACGTTGCTGGGCCTAGTGAAGAAGCCTGTGAGCTGAAGATTTGCCATTTTGAAAGGCTGGTAGCCCAACTTCACTTTGTGGCCCTTCCGATTGGCGTGCCCAAATGTCGCATCGCAGAAATCGCCCGGCACAGCGTTCGGCTGGATGTATCCGTATTTGTAGCCAATCTGCCAATCCCCCTTCTTGCTGCAATTGCCAACTTGGAAAAACGCACCAAACGCCGAATCCTTACCCCTAAAGTATCTGTCCTTCCGGGCGTCCTCAGCAGTGTTGACTGCGTAGTCCAGCACCACCTTGAACGGTATCCCGCCGAACTTCACGCCTATCTGTCCCATCACATCAAGAACGTTGAAATCACCTGCCGCAAGCACATTATTCTCATCAACCGGGTTGCCATGCGCCGCCCGGTAATTCTTCTCAAACTCCTCGAAGTCGTAGTACGCAACGGCGGCCACGGCCCGGACTCGACCCGCTTCAAGCCTCATCCCTGCCTGGCCAGCAAGCAAAGTCGAGTCGTGCTGGACGTCCATCTTGAACTCGCTAATAGACATCTCTGCAATTGTTGCAAAAGGCCTGAAACTGCCCTTAACCAACGCAAAAGTTTGATATGCGCCATCCAGGTTGACATCGGAATCCCACAAAAGGTCAGTATGAACAAAAGGATTCTTCACCTTGCCGCCTGCCAGCATAAGACCCGGAATGAACGGCGGCCTATACTCAACATAGGCAAGGTCAATCCAGACCTGCTTCTTGTCAAAATTGGACCCCAGTGTCTGGCTCGTGGAGGTGGGTTCATCGCTTGAACCGGACGCCAGCCTGAACCCAACCTTGAGACCCTCCTCCTTGTATTCCTTTGTCAGCCCAAACCGGAGGCGAAACCTCGCTCTGTGCCTATCGTTATCCCATTGTTTCCCGTCGGCGTCCGTGTATTCCCACCACTCGCCCTGGTAACGAAGCTGGAAATCAGCTTTGAACTTCAACCCTTCCAGCCACATAAGGCCATGTCCCTTCATCCATTCGTCAATCGTGTGGTTTGTTGCAACGCTCTCTTGTGCTCCCAAAGCGAGCCCAGAACACAATATCACCGTTGCCATCAGTGCAAAGGCAATAGCCCTAATCTGCTCTCTGCTGTGCATATCGCCCCCTCATTCGTTACTATCTTGTTCACAAATCTCTAAAGTATAGCTGTGTCTCTTCTTGTTGCTTTGCTAAGGCATGTCCCCTCGTCAACATCACTTGAAACACCCCAACTGACAGTTGGAGATGCGAATCTTGCTCTGATTGCAGACGCGGCTTACCTCGTGCAATCCCACTTTGTGTCGCTCCGCGACTTTGAAGGCGTCGGCGCAGTTGAGCTTCCTTCGTCCGCCCTCCACATAAGACGCACCCATTACAGCAGTTAATAGTTCGTCATCTGTTTCCATGTTGCCTCCGTTATCTTTGAGTGATTCGGCACCGATCGGCGGTTATTAACCATCCGGCATGTTCTAGTTTTGCGATATGTCGAGTTCGACATATCCCGCCCAAAAGAAATGGCCTAATAAAAACCAGACCACTCCCTTTACGCTCTAACTATAACGCTCCACTATCATCTTGCAAACCGACTTCATTCCGATGTCCGTCGGGCAGACATCATCGCACCGGCCGCAGACCATACAGGTCTTGTAGCCCCAACGCTCGACGTCGGCGGCCAGCTTGTGATGGATGCGCCGATGCGTCCTCTGCATCTGCTTGCCCGATGGATTGTGCCCGCTCGCCTCACGCATAAAGCCGTCAAGCTGACACGAATCCCACACTCTTTGACGGACCATCTTGCCGTCCCGTTTACGGTCATAGACCTCGAAACAGGTGCAGGTTGGGCACACCAGATTGCAGCTGGTGCAGGCGATGCAGCGGGTTGCGATTTCGTCCCAGAACTGGTCGGGGACTTTGTTCGCACGGATTAAGTC
>CAZKNE010000433.1:0-2511 GCA_964554005.1 uncultured bacterium
CATTTAGCTCCGCATGAGGCGGCGAGAGAGGGAGAGGGGCCACCCAAGCTCGTAATGCGCCGCAAGAGGCTAATCGTCGCCCTCGCTGTCGTGTTGTTTTTGGTCATTGCCTCGTCGGTTGTCGTTTATATGGAAAGCGGCAGCCTTATGGACAATGAGGACCACAGCGGCTCGAGTTTTGAGCGGGGCATTTGGCAGTTCACGCTCATGCTCAACACATTGATAACGATGCTGTTGGTGGTCCTGATCTTCCGCAATCTTATCAAGCTGTATTTCGAGCGGAAGCACAAGAAGGTTGGTGCCAAGCTCAGAACTAAGCTGGTGATTGCTTTTGTGAGTTTCTCGCTCATACCATCGCTCTTCCTTTACATGCTGGCGTCGGGCCTTGTGCGTGAGACTTTCGGTAAGCTATTGATTCCGGACGTCGAGAGAGTCTATCAGCAGGCGGTTGATATCGCGAGTTTCTATCACGGTCAGGACGTCAGGCGAGCGGAGCGCTGGGCGAAAATGATCGCAGAGCTGGTTCAGAAGAGGGGGCTGCTTGCCGAAAGCAGGCACGACGAGCTTGTCAAGCTGGTCTCGGATAAAGTGCGCGAGTATGGACTTGGTGGTGCTCAGGTTCTAAGGGGCGACAAGGAGATTACAAGAGTTAGCGAAGCTAAAGCATTGCTCACAGATGCGATTTTCAAGTTCGACCGAGACCGCATTGGCCTGCTGCTCAAAAACAAGAAGAGCAGGATCGTTGAGAATCTCTCTGCGAATAAGGCCGACGTTATCAGCTGTGCAGCGCCAGTCAAATCTCCTGAAGGAACGGTGCTCGGTGCGGTGATTGTCAAGTATGTCGTCCCGCCGCAGATATCGTTGTCAAAGAAGCAGGTCTCATCCTCGATAACGCGTTATAGGCTATTATCCACAAAAGAAGCCTGGAAGCAGAAGGTCTATGTCGCTCTGGTTCTGATCATTACCCTGCTCATCATTTTTGCGGCGACCTGGTTTGGGTTCTACGTGGCGAAGGTAATGACGGGCCCGATCGAGCGGCTCCTGAAGGGGCTTCAGTCGGTTGCCAAGGGCGATTTCGGCGTGCACCTTAGCGGCGAGACAGACGACGAGATGGGCCTTTTAGTAAATGCTTTCAACAAGATGGCGGCGGAGTTAAAGGCGAGCAAGACCGCTGTGAACAAGGCTGAGAACCAGCTGTCGAGGTCGAGCCGGGATTACGACAGGAGGCGCCGGCACATGGAGTCTATTCTGTCAAACATCGCGACCGGGGTAGTGTCGTTCAACGTCAAGGGCAAAATAACGATCATCAACGAATCGGCGCTGTCGATACTTCACCTTCAGGAGGAAGCATGTGTCCAGCGCGACTTTAAGGAGGTGTTCTTCGCTCCGGACCTGCGGGAGTTTGGGGACCTGATTCAGACGATCGTCAAGACGAATCGCAGCGTTCGCGAGCACGAATGCCAGATTACTATAAGAGGCCAAATTCGAACGCTCTTGGTTACGCTGGCTGTTCTTCGGGACCGATCAGAGAACGAGATGGGCTTCGTGATCGTGTTCGAGGACCTCTCGCAGCTGCTGAAGGCCAAGAAATCGGCCGCGTGGAGGCAGGTGGCGCGGAGGATAGCACACGAGATCAAGAATCCACTGACGCCCATACAGCTTTACGCTCAGCGACTTCAGAAACATTCCCGCAACCTCAGCCCCGAGGACAAGGCTCTGTTCAAGGAATGCATCGACACGATCATCCAAGAGATCAACGGCCTGAAGCTCTTGGTCAACGAGTTCTCGCGCTTCGCTAGAATGCCTGAAGTTCAGGCCCGGCCCGACGACATTCATAAGGTCATCCGGGATGTTCTCAGCCTCTACGACGGCAATCTCTCAAACGCGAAGGTTAATCTTACGCTCGACGAGTCGGTCCCGCAGACCAACATAGACGCCGAGCAGATGAGGCAGGTCTTCAAAAACCTTATCAACAACGCTCTGGAGGCTGCCAGCAAATTCGTCACTATCGACATCTCGACCCACTATGAGAACGTCCTGAAGATCGTCCGCATCGAGCTGGCTGACGACGGAGATGGTATCGATCGGGAGAGCAAGGAGAAGCTTTTCCTGCCGTATTTCTCGACCAAGAAGCGTGGGACCGGGCTGGGCCTTGCGATCGTGCAGCGGATAATCGAAGACCACAATGGTTACATCCGTGTAGAGGACAACGTGCCCAGGGGGACTAAGTTCATCATTGAGCTCCCCGGATAGCGTGTTTTGGCTTGGGAGATTCGTGTGACGAGACAGGACAGGGAACGGTGAGCAAGGCAAACGAGCAGATACTTGTCGTGGACGACAATCCCACGATTCGGTCTTCATTGATTGCTGTGCTGCGGGATGAGGGCTACGATGTGTCGGCGGTATCGGACGCAGGTGAGACGTTAGCCTTTCTGGAGAAGATGGTTCCGGCCGTCATTCTTCTCGATATATGGTTGCCCGGTGTGAGCGGGATGGAGGTGCTAGAGAGAG
>CAZKNE010000434.1:0-2509 GCA_964554005.1 uncultured bacterium
CGGTGAACTGCTGTGCTGAAGCGACTTCGAGAAGTAATGACCCAGCACGCCGAAAACCGTCAACTTCTTCCATGTGGCCTCCATCTCCTGCCAATCGCTCGGAGAGAGCTCAAGGTCTGACAGATCAACGCCCGCGGTCTGAGCCAGAAGCGCCACGCCATCCTGGAGTGAACCCGCTTTCTTTGCGGCCGTTGTCAGCCAGTTGCCGCGATATCCGCACATTCGACAGGAGCCACCAGGCCAAGCCTTGGGCATGATAAAGCTCTGCCTCGCTCCCTGGTGTTTAGGATTAGGGCACATAGCAATGTACGCCGTCTCGCCCTCCTTGAAGCGCTTGAGCGGCGAGAGGCCCTCCGGTCCCCAAATCGCCTCGTGGGCGAGCTTCCCAAATAGCCTCTTAGCAACTGCATAGTAAACGTTCACGCCGGCAGCCTTATCCATACACATCTCCCTCGTCAAATCGCAATTATGATATACTCTCAATTGCTCAAAACATCAGAGTGTCTTTACGATATTGACGGGCGGCTATCAAGTCAAGTGCAACGTCAAGGTGCCCACGGCACTCGGGTAGCTGTTTCCGCCGGCGGACGTAAGCTGTCGGCTCGCACGTTCCGAGCTCGCCTCACGCCGAGTGTCTGTGTCTCCCATAGCTTCTTTTGCTGGGAGATACAACTGGTCGGCTTGCACGTGCCGAGCTCGCCTCAGGCCGAGTGTCTCGGCTCCCCGTAGCTCCTTCTTCTTCTCTCTGTGCTCTCTGTGTCTCTGTGGTTCATCCTTACGATCAATCGGCGGTGATGGTAACCGGCCAGAGGGCGATGTCGGACGCGAACACGCCGTCGGCGTTCAGGACGGCGCCGAGCCATAGGTAGCCGCCGGGCGCGAGCGATTGAGGGACAATGAGGGCATCGAGGGGGCACATCGGATAGACAGCTCCCGAATAGATCTTCCCCTCGAAAACAGGCGCGCGGACGAACGTCATTGAGGGCCAATACAAGAGCCAGTCGAGGCTCTCCGGCCCGAAGGCAACGTATATCCCTCCCTCAACCAGAACCCCTCGGTTCTCAAACGAGCCCAATAGTATCATCTCATCGCCGGGCGCGTATTCCGACCGGTCCGTCCGAATCGACACAGAAGGCGGAGGCGGCGGAACGCTTGGATAGTGATAGCCAATGTCGAACGGCGCCTCGTCCGGCACGCCGTCCGTCCGAGTCGTGCTCCCCGATGGCGGCCAGTCAGCCCAATCTGGTGTGCCTGACTCCGGCAAGAGCCCCACGCATGGGCTAGTCAACCGCTGTCCGGACTTGACATTTGACAGATAGCAGCCGCCAAGTGGACCGTGAGCGAATAGCGGGTTTTCGCGGATTGTTGACGCGCAGATAAATAGATCGGCGTCATCATTAAGGTCGTTATAAGGGTGGAATGGCGAGCAGCTCTCCATTATACGAACATAGCCTGCCTCAATATCAAGTGTGCAATTTGAGTCAAAGACGCACTTCCTGATTGTTGCGTCCCCCGGGCTGCCGCCCATCCACCCTATTATCCAAATCAAAAACCCGAGCCTTGACGATCTAAACGAGCATCCAAAGATCTCGGGCCCCCGACTTGATTCGCCTCCCTTTCGTATGTTGAAGTCGATATTCTCAAATGAGCAGTTCACGCAGTAGGCAAACCCGGAGGAACTGGCATTAATGGTCGCTCGGTTGCTGTGAGAAGTGAACTGGCAGTTCTTGATTTCGAGCCAGGCTTCACACGATACTAGGTCAGCACCGAGATAGATGGGGGGAGACGGGGAGTAGTCAAAAGTGCATTGGTCGAATACGACGATACCAGGGTAACCATCGCAGATGTCGTCGGGGCTGTCCGCCTGGAATATACACGCGGTGAACGACGACGAATTCTCCATGCCAGTTATGATCGGTGCACCGCTCAGATTCATGAATCGCACGTGGTCAAGGTCTGCGCCTCCCCAAGGGAGTAGTACTATAGCGCCACGGTCGGAGCGGTCAATTTCGAGGGGGCTGCTGCGGATAAAACTAAGGCCGCTCGCCGTGATATGGGTACCGTCGTAATCACTGGGGTGCTTGATTATTATTACCTCTGCCGAGCCGCCAGCGTCAATGATGGTCTTCTCATAGCCCTGGCCTGAAAGCAAGAAGTCCCGGTGAGTCAATAGGATGGGGAATACCTCGCCAGAAGCCTCGCTGAAGGTGCCTTCCGCGAGGTGGATGTGGCTAGCGCTGGAAGCCCTCGTTATGGTCTTGACCGCCGTTTCCCAGGAAAAGCCATCGTTCGAATCATCTCCATTGACGGGATCGACGTAGAGATCCATACCAGATGCCATGCCCAGAGCAGCAAAGCAGGCAAATAACATGCTTATGATTGTCAAGGTTTTCATTATTCCTACTCCTTTCTCCCAGCAAGGACTGCACCAGTAACGCCGCGTCTTTAATGTTTCAGACTACGCGAGGTTCGTCCAGGGTATTCTCCCTCCTACTCTATCTGATTAACA
>CAZKNE010000435.1:0-1395 GCA_964554005.1 uncultured bacterium
TCAGCTTAATACGGTCCCTGCCCGAGCCGTGCATCAGGGTATGCCGGATATCTCGCGGCAGCTCACGATATGGGGTGTTGGGATCGAAGTCATAGTGCTCAGCGAGCGACCTGAAAACCTGCACGGTCATCGAGTTCTCGGAGCTCGCCCACGCCTCAATCGCCCCATCGATCAGCGACTTGGACGGGTCGGGGACGACCAGGTCCTCCGACGCTGAACGCACGACGCCCAGCCCTGAGCACGATGGGCACGCTCCGTAAGGGCTGTTGAACGAGAAGGCTCGAGGCTGAAGCTCCTGGTAGCTGATGCCGCAGTTCAGGCAGGCCATCTCGCTGCTGAACGTCCTGACTGCGAAGCCCGCAAGCGGTTGAACTTGCGCCTGCTCTTCGCCGGACGAGGCGCTTGCGGCCGGTTTCCGCCGCTTGCCTTTCGGCTTGCTGCGGGTATCTGGGTCATCGGACCAGCCAAGCTTGCCATCCTCGTCCTGAAGCGCAATCTTGACCAGGTTTTTCGTGAGCCTCATTGAGAGCTCAACCGAATCCGTCAGCCGCGACCGGTTCTTTGCCGCGACCGTCAGCCTATCGACGACCACGTCGATATCGTGTGTCTTGTATTTCTCGAGGAGCATCTCCTCCGACAGCTCGCGCGTCTTTCCGTCAACGAGCACACGAACGAAGCCCTGCTTGGCAAGATCGGCAAACAGCGCCGCGTATTCTCCTTTTCTGCCTCGAACAACGGGTGCAAGGACGTAGAACTTGGCCCCTTTAGGCATACTAAGCACCGTATCGACTATTTGCTGCACCGACTGCGATTCGATTCGCCGGCCGCACCTGTAGCAATATGGGACGCCGACGCGGGCATAAAGCAGCCTCAGATAATCGTAAATCTCCGTAACGGTGCCCACTGTCGAGCGAGGGTTCTTGCTGACCGGCCGCTGCTCAATCGAGATGGCAGGCGAGAGGCCCTCGATGTAATCGACGTCCGGCTTGTCCATCTGCTCAAGAAACTGCCGTGCGTACGCCGAGAGCGACTCAACGTAACGCCTCTGCCCCTCGGCATAGAGCGTGTCGAACGCAAGCGACGATTTGCCCGAGCCCGAAAGCCCCGTGATCACGACGAGCCTGTTGCGCGGGATCGAGACGTCGATGCTCTTTAGGTTGTGCTCCCGCGCCCCCTTTATGAATATGTGGTCTTGCTGCAACCGTTACGAGCCCTCGATGCCAAACAGCTCATGGACCATGGCATCCAGCTCTTTCTCCAGCTGTTCTACTTGGCCGAGCTCATCCTTTGACTTGAACTCATGGAGGGATTGTGACAATTCCGCCAGTTTCTGATGGGCTGTGTCTTGGGGATCGAACTTGGGAATGCCGACATGCGTCATGACTCTGGGCGCCC
>CAZKNE010000435.1:1405-2506 GCA_964554005.1 uncultured bacterium
ATATGACTTGATGAAGTCCCGCACGGGTGTCGAGTTGATTATCGCACAAAGATAGTGCGCCTCCGCCTCGCTATCGGTCGGAAAGAACGAGGTTGTATCCGTAGGTATAACCGTTTTGTACCCGAAGGAGGTTTTATGCTGGCTGATAACCGCGGCCACGAGGTCATTTGCCATACGCTTCCAGACAGTCTTGTAGCGCGCGACCGTATATGGGCCAATGCCGAACATCGCATAAAACGCTGTCCTCTCAGCAAGTTCGCGCACAACTCTTGACCCACGAGACAACAGGACATCTCTGAACCTTGTGAAGTATCCGTAGGTTCTAGGCCACTCTTCTTTCATACGTTTTTCGGGGAAAGGCTCCCTCTTCTCTGGGTCTTGAGGCATCACAATGAGCTGATTTGCGATTGCGTGCCATCGGCCGATGTCTCTGCCGGGTAAGGCCGGGAAGACAAGAGCGGCCTCAACCCTCTCTTGGACCCTTGGCACTTCTCGTTTGCCCTTCGCTGGGATATTATGGACGAGCAAGTCGCCATTAGAGAATATGTGTTCGCACAGGACCCAGAAGACCCCGTAAGGCTCAATGCGCGCGCCAAGTCGAGCATGATAGGCATTTTCGCCCTGGACAGCGCCAAGTCGTTTCTGGCTCTTGCTGATTGTCTGCCAAGAACCGTTTATTGAACCCATTGGTCGAGCAAGTAGCCTCGTTCTCTTGAGCAACGGCCGAGCCTCTTTCAGCTTCAGACCAGTCGGAATCTTGCCTATGCCTTTCTTCCTGGTCCAAACCGTGTAAGGAACCGGATAGCGGGTCTCCCGACCCTTCTCTAGAACGATAGCGGCAGTCTTGTTCGCTGCCCCTTCAAACGGCTGAATAGAAACCAGGTCGTGCCCCTTTAGAACTCTCAGCGGCTCACGGTCGCCGAGCCTGAATCTTCGAAATCCCTCGCCCGCCCCCTTTGACTTGAACACCTCTTGGGTAATGAGAAATCCAAGCTTACCTTTGTCTTTGAGGTAGTAATCTGCGGCTGTGTATAAGAAAAGCATTGAGAAATCCTTTTCGCCGCCCCCCAACCTTGCTGCATGTCCTTTGAGGGAGAAAAG
>CAZKNE010000436.1:0-2489 GCA_964554005.1 uncultured bacterium
CACGTCGTCAACGAAGAACGTGTCGCCAGCTTTAGTGTAATCCTCGGTGCTGCCACATTTGAAAAGCGTCTTGTAGTTGTCATCCGAGGTGTCCACGGCCACCTTGATCGAGGTCCGGGTGTTGGACAGAACCTCGAACGTCCTCGATTGGCCGCCGTAGATTATATACATCGCTGTTGTGCTGGGCACGAGGTCAAGGCCCACGAGCGAATCCGCTGTCCAGTGAGCGTCCGCACAGACCAGCGTGTCGTAGTTGGCTCCGGAGATAGAAGAAACTAGGCCAACGCCGACCAGCAACGGGTCGCTTGTTATGTCAGTCGCGCCAGGCGATACCCCCTCGTAGTCCGACGTGCGATTCGAGGCGATGCAGTTTTGGGAGAGTGTCGGGGATGAATCCTGGCAGAAAAGGCCGACCTCGTTATGAGCAATGATGTTGGATTCAAGCTGCGGCGACGAATCGAATACGCTTACGCCTCGTTCATAGTGGTCAATGATGGCGTTGTTGCTCAACAGGCAGCTGGAGCCTCTGGTAAGGACTACTCCGTCATAGAGGCTGTTGATGACCTTGTTGTTAAGAATGTAGCCGTTCGAGGCTATCGTGTAGATGCCATGCTCGAAGTCGGCGATCTTGTTATTGTGCACCAGCGGCGATGTATTTTCCGCCCAAATCCCCACGTATCGCCCTGTCAACTCATTGTTATAGATGACGGGAGAGCCAGAGCCCTTCGCTATGATGCAGACGTAAACCGCGTCGATGCTGTTGTTGAATATCTGCGGCGAGGCGTTTTCTGACCTGATGCCCACGTATCTGCTCTGGATGTAGTTGTTCTCGATGACGACGTCGGCGCCCTTGCAGTCGATCCCGATTATGCCCTCCTCGATCGAGAGGCCCGACACCCTGCACCCCGGCGCAGCCTGAATGGCAATCGCGTCGGCCCCGGCATTAACAACCGACCGACTTCTGCCGCTGCCAAGAAGCGTTACGCCCTCCTTGAGAACGAGCGCCTCATTGAAAGTGCCGGCGCCGACACAGACCACGTCACCTGCGGCGGCGTCGTCTATTGCGTCCTGAATCGTCCGATACGCGGATGGGACGTAGAGTGCGCTGGCTTGAACAGCGGTTGGAAGGCACCAGAGAGCCGTTAAGATAATTGCAGACAAGGAAAGAACCTTAATATGTCTCATTGAAATGCTCCTTAAAAACCGTGATTGATGACAGAAAACCCGCCTCCTCAGGGACGCATCCCACAAACCCAAAATAGCAAAGCAGCTGTCAAGATACAAGCCTTGAGATGTTGGGCACAATCAGATTGGCTGATATGGTAGAGTGTAGTATCTCATCTTGAGAATGTTATTTATAGGGGACGGACGCTGTGAAGGAGCTATGGGCGGACGCGCTTAAGATTTTCGAGGCGGGACTCGCCGCGGTGGACGGGGGTGAGTCTATGAGACGGGCGGTTTCTCGCGAGGGCGGGGAGGTCCTGATTTCGGCTTTGGATGCCCAGGTCCGGGTCAACCTCGATGAGTATGAGCGGGTTTTTCTGGTCGGAGGCGGCAAGGCCG
The DNA here is from genome assembly GCA_964554005.1 of uncultured bacterium. GTDB lineage: Bacteria > B130-G9 > B130-G9 > B130-G9 > B130-G9 > B130-G9. The sequence continues at coordinate 1,564 of CAZKNE010000436.1, forward strand.
GGGCATCGATGGCGGAGGCCTTGGTTGACGCGCTTGGCGAGGGAGCGATCTCGGCGGGGGCGATCACTGTTCCGCTTGGAAGCGAAAAACCCGACATCCCTGAGCACATCGAGGTTTTCGAGGCAACGCATCCGCTGCCGAGCGATTCTGCGGTCGAGGCGGTGCGTCGTATGCTCGCGCTTGCAGAGGGGGCGAGCGAGAGGGACCTCATTTTCTTTCTGCTATCTGGCGGTGGCTCTGCGATGCTGCCGCTTCCGGCAGCGCATATAACAGTTGCAGACAAGGTCGAGGCGACGAAACAGCTTCTGGCGTCCGGAGCCACGATAGATGAGGTCAACGCGATAAGGAAGCACATCTCGGCGATCAAGGGCGGGCAGTTCTCGAGGGCGGCGAACCCCGCGCGGGTCATCTCGCTCATCATCTCTGATGTGATTGGCGACCGGCTCGAGTCGGTGGGCTCGGGGCCAACGGTGAAGAACACGACGACGTTCGCTGATTGCCTCGAGATAGTGCGCCGCTACCGGCTCTCAAGGAAGCTGCCAGCATCGGTCTTGAAACGGCTGAGGGACGGGGCGCAGGGGAAGTTCTCAGGGCCGGAGGACATTGAAGATGCGGTCTTCGAGAGGTGTGATAACGTTGTCGTCTCCAACAACGATGTTGCGCTCGCGGCTTGCCAAAGGGCCGCACAGTCGCTTGGGTACTCGACGGTCAACCTCGGCGCGAGGGTCTTTGGCGAGGCGCGAGAGGTCGCAAAGGTGATGGTGGGCATAGCCCAGTCGGCCCAGGCGCATGGGTATCCGGCGAGGCCCCCGTGCTGCATCATCTCAGGAGGTGAGTTGACCGTTACCCTTACGGGTGACGGGCTCGGCGGTCGGAATCAGGAGTTCGCACTCGCGGCCGCGCTTCACCTGCGCGGGACAGACGGC
>CAZKNE010000437.1:0-1319 GCA_964554005.1 uncultured bacterium
AGGCTCCTTCTCATAGGGCCGTATTCGCCGGCCGAGCTTGTCGAGGTAATCGACCGCGACCATGCTCCTATATGCGTGCACGTAGAACATCAGCGGAACGTCCCATAACTTCTGCCGGAAATTGTCGGCTTGGTCCTGATTGGGCGCAAGTATCTGAGCATCGGTGCAGCCGATCTTCTCCAGAACCATCCGCTGCGCCTGGTTGTATTCCCCAAACCTGCATGGGCCTGAGGTCGTCGGCATAAAGAAGAGCGCCTTCGAGGAATCAAAGTCCTTACTCTTGCACAACTTCACCATGTCGCCAGTCGTCACAATGCACGGGAAACACTCCCGCCCGTTGGTGTACTGACGTCCAAACTCGAGGCTCTTATCGTCCGCCTCGGGGATCACCTGGGCATCCACGCCAAATCGTCTGAGCGCCGCACAAAACGGGTATGCGTGGTCGCACATGCTCGGAACGTAAAGCGTCCGGTGATTGATCCCACGCGTGCTCTCGGAGGACCGCTTCTCGACCAGCCGGGGCTCCACCTTGGCACTGTGTTTATTCCCCTCGATGCTGTCCAGAAAAGCCTCGCACCTCGTGATCGCACCTACGTCAGCACTATGCTCGTCGATCTCGATCAACAGGAAGGGCTTCTCGCCCATTATCTCCGCGAAGAACTTGGTAATGAACGAATCCGGGCCACACCCAAAATTAGTAACATAAAGAGCATAAAGGCGAGGGTCTCTGGCAATCGTAACTCCCGCACCAAGAATCCTCTGACCGTAGCGCCAGTACATGTTCCCGTGTTCTTTGAGCGTCGTCGCGGTGTCAGGATGGATCAGGTCGATTGGCACGGCAAGAATGCCGAGGTCTCTAAGTTTTTTCGGCAGGTCAAGGTTGACGAACGGATCATTGGTGTTGTAAGGACGTCCGATGATCACGACAGCCCTTCCGTGCTCCTTTATCAACTGTGTCGTTCTGGCCGCAAGCTCGAGGCTGAGCTTCCTGAACTCATCCTGAGCGGCAAGGGCCGCCTCGGCCGCTTTTCTGGCCCGCGCTCGCCCCAAACCAAGGTCCTCGTGCGCAAATCGAGCAAGCGCCTTGATCGTTTCCTTGGCGCCTCGCTGCAAGTAAAAAATCGGGCTCAGGACGCGCTGCTTCAGCGCTGCGATCCCGGCCCCGACCGTATAGGGGATCGACTGAACAATTGGGCAATTGTAGTAGTTGACGAACCCCGGTGTCTCTATGGGCATGTTGATGACGCTAGGCAGAAACACCTTGTCAACGCCCTTCTCCAAAAGGTCAAGCACATGCCCGTGCATGACCTTGGCCGGGA
>CAZKNE010000437.1:1329-2470 GCA_964554005.1 uncultured bacterium
GAATTATGTGCGTGTTAGTCTTTGAGGACAGGACGACCTTCATGCCTAATGCCCCGAAGAACGCAGACCACATCGGATACAGCTCGAAGAACAACAGCGCCCGAGGTATCCCAATTGTAAGGCCAGCACTTGAGGCGCCATCCGGCTTGCGATGCCAACGCATCAGGAGCTTCTCACGCTCCGCGAAGAGGTCCGGCAGAGCGTGCGCCTCGCTTGCGGCCTTCTTACGGACATCATATTTCCCACACCGGGAGCCATAATAGATTGGCGGCTCGCCCTCCACAGTAACCTTGCGGATCTCGCAGGCGTTCGGACAATCGTGGCACTCGAAGGTCTCCAACTCCCACTTGCGGTCCCTGAGGTTGAAGCCCTTGAACTTGCTCTTTCCGCGGCCTTTCATAGCATCCTTGGCAAGCATTGCCGCCCCAATTGCACCCGTAACCTCGTGATTTGGGGGCACGGTGATCTTCTTACCTGTAACCATGCTGAAGGCGGCACAAACCGAGCGGTTGAACGCCACACCGCCCTGGAAGAAGATGTTGCTGCCGACTTTCTTGTTCCCCACAACGCGGTTTAGGTAGTTATAGACAATTGAATATGCGAGCCCGGCCAGAATATCCTTCCGCTTGGCGCCGCATTGCTGATGGTGCGTAACGCTTGACTCCATGAAGACCGTGCACCGCTCTCCGAGCCTGATCGGAGCCTTTGAGCTCATCGCATCGTCTGCACACTGCTCTTTGATGTTGATGTTGAGCTTTTCGGCCTGCTCCTCCAGAAACGAGCCTGTCCCGGCCGCACAGACCTTGTTCATCTCAAAATCAACCACCACGCCGTTCTCGAGACTGATGAACTTGGAATCCTGGCCGCCAATCTCGAAGATCGTGTCCACCTTGGGGTCTATCAGCGCAGCCGCCGTGGCCTGCGCCGTGATCTCGTTCCTAACGGTGTCTGCGCCGGTCACCTCTCCTGTCATATATCGGCCCGAGCCAGTCGTCCCAACGCCGGCAACCTCCACGTTGTGCGGCAGTTTTGCTTCGACCTCGGCGAGGCCCGTGGCAACGGCGTCAATTGGCCGACCTGCTGTCATAAGATAGATCTTTGCCAGGAGATTGAGGTTCTCGTCGATGGCTACCACGTTTGT
>CAZKNE010000438.1:0-2467 GCA_964554005.1 uncultured bacterium
TTAGCCGCAAGCTGTGGTGAGTATCTCCTGATGACCCGTGGAAGCATCTCCCCGAACGACGAAAACGGTGAATCGGCAACTACCGCCTCAACCGCGTCAAGATTTGCCGCGACGTTTATCCCGACCGCAGCACCGATCGAGACCCCGAAGATGCCGATCTTACTTGCAGCCTTCCCAAAATGGCTCTTTGCATAATTCACGGCCGCCTCAACATCCTTTTCTATCGTTAGGAACGAGGCCTCACCACCAGAAAGACCCGTCCCGCGATAGTCGAACGCCAGCACATTGTGGCCCTGGCCGTGGAGTCGCTTGATCATGTCTAGCCAAACGCCGATGTTCCCCATCGCACCTCGACAGAAAACGATCGTAACCCTCGACGGCTCATTTGGCACGAACCAGCCAGCGAGATGCACCCCATCCTCCGTGGTTATCACGACGTCTTTGAAGGCAAGCCCAACATCGCTCGGCGACTTCGTTGGCGCACCTGTATCCAGCATCATCGCCTCGGCCAGGTGCTTGTCCAGATACGCCTGCCAATCGACGGAATGGACGACGATAACTATCGTTATGACGATTGCGGCTATTGCGGCAAGGCCGATTGCTCCGAGTAGCCAAAAGCGTTTCTTGCTATTTTTCTTTGTTTGATTCACTACTTCGCTCGATCATTGTTCTGCCCTCAACAGCTCTTCCAAGCGTCCTCTCGTCAACAAACTCCAAAGGCCCTCCCATCGGCACGCCGTAGGCTATTCTGCTCACAGCAATGCCGAGCTCACCTATCACCCGCGCAACGTAATTGGCAGTTGCCTCACCCTCTACGTCAGTCCCCGTGGCGATGATGACCTCGCTGAAATTGCCGCCCTTGAGCCGCTCAAGCAGGTTGCTTATCGTCAGGTCCTCCGGGCCAATGCCTGAAAGCGGCGAGACCTTCCCCAGAAGGACGTGATAAAGACCGTGATACTCGTGTGAACGCTCTAGAGCCGCAATGTCGCGTGCTGTCTCCACAACGCAGAGCGTCGCTCTGTCCCGCTCATCGTCGGAGCAAATCGTGCAAAGCTCCGCCGACGAGAGGTTGAAACACTGCTTGCATCTGTGCACCCTCTCCCGTGCCGAGATTATCGCCTTAATCAGCGATTTCGCCGACTTATCGGGCATGTTCAGGATGAATAGCGAAAGCCGCTCAGCCCCGCGCCTCGAGATGCCGGGCAGGCGCGTAAGCTGCGCGATTAAGCTGACAAACTGACGAGGATAACCCATTCTATAGCTGGTTCAGTATCTGCGGCGGCAAGCCCATCTGCCTAGCAAACCGACCCATCTCCCTCCCCATCAACTCCTTCGACTTGCGCAGCGCGTCGTTCACCGCCGACAGAACGAGGTCCTCCAGCATATCGACCTCGTCGGGGTCGATAACCTGCTTGTCAAACTTGATAGAGATTATCTCCTGAGCCCCGTTCGCCACCACCATAACCATACCCCCGCCGACGGTTACCTCAACGGTCTTTTCGCGCACCGCCTCCTGCGCCGCCGCTATCTTCTCCTTAACCTTCGCCATCTGCTTGAAGATGTTCATATTCATCCATGTTCCCTCTTGGTCGTGAAATCCTCAGCCTACCCCACATCAACCCGATCTTTGCACATCTGAGAGGTAACCGTCAACCGTGCCACCTCGCCCTAGAAATCAGATTGGAGGCAGGAGACTTCATAAGATGAACATGTTTAGCGGCTCTTAGCAGGCGATGGTTGCGGATTTGGGATTGTGGACCGCAGTGGCTTGACGCCGCTTTCGTTGACGGTGTTGCAGTATGACCGGGTGTAGGACGGCCTCTTCCGGGAAGTTTGTGAAAATAATAGCTTGCAACTGACTTTGAGGCATTATAGTGTAGCGGCTATCGTGCTTCTTTGCTTTTTTATGATTGAGTTTGGCTGGCTTAGTTAAAATGTTGCAAACAGCAAGTTCAGCAGGAGAAAAGGTGAAAGCATTCTTCTGGCTCTTGGTGATTACCTTTGTCCTGTGGATGGCTTTGAGCTCAAAACTAGACCGTCAGGAGCTTATCTTGGGAGGTCTGGTCTGTCTGGTTATCTCGCTCTTCGGAGCGCAGAAGTATTCCAAGTTAGGCCTCCCCCCGCTAGGTCCGAAGCGGCTTCTATTCTCCCTGGTATATGTAGTTGTCCTTTTCTGGGAGATAATAAAGGCAAATTTTGATGTTGCCTACCGAGTTATCCACCCCAAAATGCCTATAAAACCAGGTATTGTGGTCATAAAGACCTCCCTCAAATCTGACATCGCAAAGATGATTCTAGCTAACTCCATCACGTTGACCCCGGGCACGTTTACACTGGATATTATTGGCGATAAGCTCCTTATCCACTGGATAAATGTGAAGTCGGAAGACATCGATGAGGCGACAAATATCATAGGCCAGAAATTTGAGAGATACCTGGGGATCATATTCGCATGAGCAAACAAGCC
>CAZKNE010000439.1:0-2466 GCA_964554005.1 uncultured bacterium
GGAACGCTCGGGTCACAGATGATAGACTTTATCTCGGATGCAAAAACGACCCGGCCCCGCTGACATGTATAGAATAGCGGCTTTATCCCCAGCCTGTCGCGGCCAAGAATGAGGCGCCGGCACCTTTGGTCCCAGATGGCGAATGCGAACATGCCGTTCAATACTTCGGCGAAATCTGGACCTCTCTCCTCATAGAGGTGCAGGATGACCTCTATGTCTGTGTCGGTGGCGAATTTGTGGCCACGACTTATCAGGTCATTCTTGAGGGTCTTGTAGTTGTAGATCTCTCCGTTGGCCACGAGAACGCATGTCCCCTCTCCATTCGATATTGGTTGGTGCCCATTTGAGAGGCCAATTATGCTCAGCCGCCTCGCACCGAGCCCGACGTTGCCCGCAGCGTTGGTCCAGACGCCGCGCTCATCCGGGCCGCGGTGCCGCATCAGGTCAGTCATCCGGCCCAAGAGCGCAGGATCGACCTGGAATCCTCGCTCGCCTGCTATGCCGCAGATACCACACATGGGGAGGGGATTACTTCCGTCGCCTTTCGAGGAACAGGACCAGCTCCGCCAAGAAGCCCAGAGCCCATATCTGGATGGCGGATAGTATCAGCAACACGGAGGTTGATGATAGTCTATCATAGATCAGATAGTCCGTGGACAACTTCGCCGCGCCCACAAGAAATATAACGAGCCCAATAGGTAGGAAGAACTTGAGCGGATTGAAGAACATCACGGTCCTGATGATGAGTATCAAGAATGAGAGAGCGTCGCTGGGGACTATCTTGGACTTGCCAGCCCGCCTGCGATAATCGATGGGTATGTACTCCACCGACCTCTCGTCCCCGAGCATGAGAAGCGTTATGGTCGAGGTGAATGAGAACCTGTCCGGTAGGACCCGCAGATAGGGCAGGACAACATCCTTTCTAAAGGCCCGCAGCCCGGAGTTGAGGTCAGGAATCTTCACCCCTGAGAGGAAGCTTGCAAGCTTCGTCAGAAGCCACTTGGCCGGCCTCCTTATGATCGGCACGTAGGACCCAGCCCGCACTCTCGCCCCGACGACCATGTCGGCGGATTCAAGCCCCCCAACGAGCGCAGGAATCTCCTCCGCCGGATACGTGCCGTCCCCGTCGATTATCGCGATCGTCCGTCCCCTGGCCGCCTTGATCCCAGTCTTTAGAGCCGCACCATAGCCCCGCCCCAAGCCATGCGAGATAACCCTCGCCCCGCCGGCCGCCGCCAGCTGGGCACTGTTGTCAGCAGAGCCGTCATCAACCGCTATTATCTCATAGCCTCCCTCGTAGTGTTCGAGCGCGGCCTTGACCGAGCTTATGACCGAGCCAATCGAATCTACCTCGTCCTGAACCGGGATGACAATGGACAGCGCGGGCGAGTTCCTATCAGGCATCGGGCTCCCCTGACGTGAAACTCAGGGCGCCTCTTCTAGCCCGCGCTCCTTGCGAGGGACCTATTCTGTGGCCCTGAGAGCACTGCCCGATACCGTTCATTCGCAGCCCACCTGCCCGGAGGCTTTTAGACCCGCATGGACGCTCTCAAGATACTTGAACGCCTCGCTCTCGACCTCCTGAAGAGACCTTATGCGCTGGACTGCCCTTCCCCGGTAATCGCTATCGGCCATCGTCTCCTCCGTGAAGTCCGTGGAGAGCAGTGTCTCAAACGACTCCGAGAAGCGCTTTCTGGCTCTCCCCACGTCGGGCCCAAGCTCCCGGCCAAGCTCTGTCTCAACCCACCTGAGGAAGCGCTCCAAAGAGATGCGGGAATCTATCAATGTCTTTCGCAACTGCTGATGCGCCGCAAGGTCGTCTGCCGATGCTCTCTCCGACAGAAGCTCAGCCCATGCACTCAAAGCAAGCGGTCCGGTAAGCGGCCCGCTGCCCGCATCGTCGCAGATGCCACGCCCGATCTCCAGGCCGACCTCGAGCGCTTTGGCTATCATCTCCAATCGTGGGGGGACGCTCTTTTTTTGACCGAGCACTATGACCTTAGATGGCCACAACTCGTTGCGGTCGTATGGTTGAATGTGGTCAATCAAGCCACTTGAAGACGTTTTGCTGTGGATACTCCGACACAGCAGCCGACCGTCCGAAAAGCCCGCTATTACGTCCCACTGAGGTCCCTCAAAACACCTGAACCCAAGACACGGCCTATTCGACTCGAGGCTCTCCACAACATCCTTGCCAAACATCCTATAAAAGTGTGCCTCGGGATCGCGCTCGAACAACGTCTCGTCCATATCGACGAGCCTCAGCTCCAGGCCGACAGCATCCGAGACGATGTGCACCCATCGCTCCCGCATCACCTCGCACCATTTGGCCGCAACTGGCTCTTTGGGGTTGACGTAGAACAGGAAGCCGGCCCCGGACATGCCCATCAAGTAGTCGTAGTCAACCCCCTGACCAAGGTATTTTAGAACTGTCTTAATCGCCAGAACAAGCGTGCAATGGCCCCG
>CAZKNE010000440.1:0-2463 GCA_964554005.1 uncultured bacterium
TTGGCTCGTGGCGGATAACACAGGCGACTTGCCTCTGCCGATCTGGGTCGATCACATCGGCTCGAAGGGAACCAATTGGGGGCAGTTCCGACTGGCCAAAATGCCGCTTGCAGCACCACCTAAGGAGGACCCGAGATGGGTAACCATACTTCCACCGCCCTGAAGCTGGAGCCACTGGCCGCCCAGGAGCCGCCCATTCGCGTGATGGCGCTGCGGGCCTTGGCCTACTGCGAGCGGCTCTTCTACCTGGAGGAGGTGGAGGAGATCTACGTCGCGAACGAGCTCGTCTATGCCGGACGGACGCTGCACGAAGAGGTGTTCCGCCAGGAGGGCCTGGAGCCTCGTTCGTTCGAGATGTCGAGCGAAAAGTTGGGCCTGGTCGGTAAGGTCGATGCCGTGCGCCACCGAGATGGCTCTTGGGTTCCTTATGAACTCAAGCGAGGCAGGCCGTATCGGGCCAAAGACAAGTCGGCGCAGGCATGGCCCGCGGACGCGCTTCAGGTTTCGGCCTACGGGATGCTGCTTGAGGAGTTCACTCGCAGCCGCGTAAAGGAGTGCAGGGTCAGGTATGACGCCGAGAATGTCACGGTTCGAGTGCCGCTGGACGAGGATGCGCGAGATGCCGTCCTCATCGCTGTCCAACGGGCGAGGCATCTTCGGGAGGCGACTGAACGACCGCCCATCACAACCGACGAGCACAAATGCGTCCGCTGTTCCCTCGCGCCTGTCTGCCTGCCCGAGGAGGAACGGGCATACGAACACGATGGCTGGGAGACCATCCGTCTGTTCCCAGCGATTCCGGACGGCCAGGTCATTCATGTTACGGGGCATGGGACCCGCGTGGGTCGCTCGGGGGAAACGATAAAGGTCGAGGGCCGGGACATCGAGAAGCAGGTCTTTCCGATACACGACGTGGATTGCCTCGTCATTCATGGCTACGGACAGGTCTCGACGCAAGCTCTGCTCTTGTGCGCCTCGCACAACATCCCGGTGCATTGGATGACGACTGCGGGACGTTATGTGGGCGGCTTTTCTGGAGGCGCGGGCCCTGTGCAGAGGCGCATTCGCCAGTATATGGCGCTAAGCAATCCGTCTGTTGCGCTTGATCTTGCCCGCAGGCTAGCGCATGCCAAGGTAGAGGGCCAGCTGCGGTATCTGCTTCGCTCAACCCGTAAACAGAAACCCAGAACCGAGAGCGTTATCTCCGCCGCTGAGAGAATCCGCAGGCGACTCAAGGACATCGCCCACGCCAAAAACATCTCAAGTGTGCGGGGCTACGAGGGCGAGGCGGCCAGGGCCTACTTTGGCGTTTTGCCAGACCTTCTCAACTCGGGTGTGCCGGATGCGATGAGGCCGATGGGAAGAAGTCGCCGTCCGCCACGCGACCGGTTCAACGCGCTGCTCGGGTTTGGCTACGCCTTGCTGAATCGATCGGTGCTACAGAGCATAATAGCGGTGGGACTTGAGCCGGCGTTCGGTTTCCTGCATCAGCCCAGAACGGCGGCTCATCCGCTTGTGCTGGACATCATGGAACTGTTTCGCGTGCCCGTGTGGGACATGCCGCTTATCGGCTCAATCAACCGACGTCAGTGGGACATGGAGGCAGATTTCTCCGTAACGCGCGACCGCGTCTGGCTGAGCGATTCGGGGCGCAAGAAGGCGATAAACCTCTACGAGCGGCGCCTCCAAGATGCGTGGAAGCATCCAGTCACGGGGTATTCGCTGTCCTACGCTCGGACAATCGAGCTTGAGGTGAGGCTGCTCGAGAAGGAGTGGACTTTAAGAAAGGGGCTTTTTGCGAGGGCGCGAATAAGGTAGGGTAATATGAAGAGCTGGTATCTGGTGGCATACGATGTTCGAGACCCAAAGCGCCTCGCGAGCACGGCGAAGACGCTGAAGGGATACGGGACGCGAGTTCAGTATAGCGTTTTTCGATGCCATCTTTCGGAGCGTGAGCTGGAGCGACTGCGTTGGGAGCTCTCCCAGGTGTTGGCCCAGGAGGATGACATCCTATTTGTAGGTCTGTGCGACGCTTGTATCAGAAAACTTCGCTCCAGATCGTCGAGCGGGAGTTGGCCAGAAGAACCGCCTCGTTGGATCGTGCTATAAGTTTGCTTCTGGCCGCTGAACTGGTGTTCAAGCATCGGCACGTGTAACGGCAAGTTGCACGAATCGATCTTTGACATTCTGCTACTAAAGAGGAAAATGCGTCAATTAAGACGCGCGGAAACGCTTGAAATGTGTGTGCTGGGAGCTTAACTGCTAATTGTAGGGGTTGACCGAGGTTGTGTGGTTATATATCGTGGTTATGATGAGGGGCCGTTTGTCGCGCATGGGCAGTGATTCGAGCATTTTTCGGAGAGGTCATCTGATCCGTGAATCCAGCCTTCGCGATCTGGCTTCACATCAGGGAACTCAACGAGTGCAGTGCCGATACCTCTGATGCCGTAAGGCGTTGATCAC
>CAZKNE010000441.1:0-2223 GCA_964554005.1 uncultured bacterium
TGGATGTTACAGTATTCGCGGACCGTTACCTTGTCCGCCTCGACACAGAAAGTTGCCTCCGGGGCATCGCCCGGCTTCAGGAACTGCCGATATGCCTTGCCATCGGCAATAATCTCAATCCACTCGATGTAGTGCTTCTCTATCATCGGGTGCGCCACGCTGCCAACCGTCACCTTAAAGCCATCCGCGGTCTTCTCAACTGCCGGAACGTGCTTCTCGACCGCAGCGTCGGTCGTGTTCTCCGCATAGAGCTTCATCGGCTCACCGCAGCAGACAAGTTCCCCCACGCCAGTGTGGAGCATCTCTACGACGTTCCCACATTTCTCGCACTTGTAAACTTGAAGTATCTCAGTCATCGCCCAGCTCTCCTACAGTTTCTTGTGGCAGAACCACCATTGAAAACAACGAACAATTCCTAAGCACTCAACCCAGAACCGTCCCTAACGATTATCGCTACCAGTTCTCCCCCAAGACCTCAAAGTGTGCCTGCGGGTGCGCACAGGCCGGACACGATTTCGGCGCCTCAGTCCCGACATGCAGATAGCCACAGTTGCGGCAGCGCCAGACGACAGGCTTGTCCTTCTTGAAAACCGTCCCCGCCTCGATATTCGCTAAAAGGTCCAAGTAGCGCTTCTCGTGCTGCTTCTCGGCAACGGCAATTGCCTCAAATACTTTTGCTATGGCCTCGAAACCCTCATCTCGCGCCACTTTGGCAAAGTCCGGATACATCTCCGAATGCTCGTAGTGCTCACCAGCAGCGGCAGCCTTTAGATTCTCAGCCGTAGTCCCTATCACTCCGGCCGGGAATGCTGCGGTTATCTCAACCTCGCCGCCTTTCAGAAATTTGAACAGCCGTTTCGCGTGCTCCTTCTCCTGGCTCGCGGTCTCCTCGAAGATGGCTGATATCTGAACAAAGCCATCTTTCTTCGCTGCGCTGGCGAAATATGTATAGCGATTGCGGGCCTGCGACTCGCCCGCAAACGCTGTCAAAATGTTTCTCTCAGTCTTCCTCCCTTTCAGGCTCAATAAACTACTCCTTTCCCAAGTACCATCTATCCTCATTCCTCAAAAAACAACATCATGCTTCTACTGGGCGGCCCTCGGTATCGGCCAATACCCTCGAGGTCTTATTAGTAACACAATAACCCTCTTCCACCGGTATGTCAAACAACTCTCCGAGAATCATCTCGGCGCACCGAGCCGCGCCAACCACCAACCGCTCTTGACGCCGGGCCCGGCGGCAGATGATAGGCACTATCAGGTTTTTGCGTGAGAGAAGAGAAACAGCCCTGTCATGCCAAAAAGAACGTTTGCTGACCATGCAGCCAGAAAGTCAGGTATCCGCCCGCTGTGGCCGAAAGATATGAACGTTGAATGGACCACAAAGAAAACGCCTGCGATCGCGATCGCAGCCCCCAGGCCCACCAGCCTCCCACTTCTCGCCGCCATCGCTCCCAGGGGCACAGCGATAAGCGCGATTATGAAGGCAATCATGGGCATCGCTATCTTGTTCATTAGATCGGTCTGGTATTGCTGATAGCTGTATCCTGCGCTCTTAAGCTCCTCGATATATCGACTCAACTGGCCGTAACTCATCTCATCAGGCTTCGGCTTCAGCTTGATGAAGTCATCCGGCGTCTCATCTAGCCGAAGCGCCAGACGCTCCATTATCTCAGACCTCGGCCCTTCTGGCGTCATTCGCTTGAAGTCCACGTTCTCAAAAAACCACTTGCCGTCGGCGTAATAGGCGCTCTCGGCCTGCAAGATGTGCTCGATATTCAAGCTGTTGTCGAACTCAAAGATGGTTATATCCTTCATAATGGACTCTCGAGGGCGTTGGTCAATGTAGCCGATGTTGTATATGCGGTTACCGACGCCTTTGCACCAAATCCTGTACTTGGCGAATTTGCTCTTTTTCTTCTGGCAATTGATCTCCTCATGCTTGACCCTGTACGCCTCTTTATTCGTATAGGGCACAATGTATTCACTAAGAAAAAACGATGCCGCGCTCGCCAACAGCGCAATTGCAAAGACCACGGCCGATACTCGCTGTAGGCTCGTCCCACCAGCCTGCAACACCACGAGCTCGTTGCTCCGCGACATCAGGTTTATGGTCATCAGCGCCGTCACAAGCACCGCCATGGGGATGACCCAGAAGAGCAGCTGGGGGACTGAAAGGGCGACATATCTGAGCGCCGACATCACGCCAGACTTATGCTCGAT
>CAZKNE010000441.1:2233-2456 GCA_964554005.1 uncultured bacterium
TACATCGTCAATGACCTCTATAAAATTCACGACGCAGAAGATCAGGATCAGCCCGCAGACCACTATCGCCATGATGCGTATGAACTTTGTGGCCACGTAGCGGTCCAAAAGCCTGGGAAAGCGAGGCCTGCCGCTGCCGACCCAGTATCCGGACAACCTTGCCCCAGTTGAGGACCTGAGCCCAAATCTCCTTCCCGCGCCGAACCTCGAAAGACGGCTTCTC
>CAZKNE010000442.1:0-2456 GCA_964554005.1 uncultured bacterium
CTTCACGGATAGAAAGAGCTCAAGGCACTCAGACCCCCCAGCATCCTCGACGTCGCACAGCGATTTCGCCGTCTCAATCGCCTCGTCAGTCTTCTTCTGCGCCTTCTCGAACCAGAGAAGCTGATGCAGAATCTCCTCATCCTTAGGATACAACTTGGCTGCTTTTCTAGAAAAAGCCAGTCCCAGCTGAAACTCACCCTCCGGACGCAGCACGTTCGCCAAGTTGTAATACTTCAGCGCTTTTGCGGCATTACTTTGGCTGGGCATCGCCAAGACCAACCGTAGCAGTTCGTCGCAAAACCAGACATCTCGAATGACATACAATGACGTAGTAAAACACACTTCAGTGTCCTGTGGGTTCAGCTCGAAGACTTTCCTGGCAGCCTCCAACGCAACACCAAGCCAGTGCCTCCGTTTCTCGCTCTCCGTGGGATAACGGTCCGCCAAACGGCAGCAAGCCCGAAACAGGTTGTAGCTGTCGAGCCAAGATGTTGACAATACCTTCCCATCTGCATACCGCTGACCGATATAGGCCACCACCTCCGCATCGGTACGCCGAGCCTCCTCTTTTGTGCCTAGACCCTCGACGTCCAAGAAAAAATCACGGAAGTGACTTGTCGTCCTCATGCGGCTGGCATGAACAGGCGCCTCCTCCTCACCAGCTAATACGGGAGGAGTCGCCACCCCTGATAAAACCACCACAACCAGGGAACAAATCACGAGCAAACCTAAAACAGACTGCCTCATAACCACGTCAAGACCCTCCTCTATTTCTATTTAGCTTCGGTCTAGTTTAATATTCCTCGCGAAGCATGGCAACTTCCATGATACACTCTCTTTGGCTCTGCATTTGTTCCAACAGTCTCCACGGCCCGTGCCTGTCAGCGCTTGCCGACCAATTGCGCCCGCTGGATCTGGTTCAAGAGCTGCTTCGCATCTTCCTTGGACTTCGGCAGCCCCCACCTTGATGCCTTCTGCAAGTATGGAATTAAAAGCTGCCTCGCCGATGGGACTGTGCTGAGCTTTCTCGCAAGTCGTAGGTCATAGCCAATGTTCTCAAGCCACATCCCTTTTGCGTCCGATCTCTTCAGCCACACCAGCGCACCCTCGGTGTCGCCTCGACCAATCGCTATCAACCCAAGACCTGTCGCACAGTTGTTGCGCATCAGGCCGGTCTCCGGGAAAGGAACAGCGCCCTCCTTTTGTCGCAGTTGGTCTATTCTCTCCAGTGCCGACCAGACCTTCTCGAAGTTCTGCTTAGCCTCCGTCATTCGGCCCCTGCCAAAAGCATTTTCAGCCAGGCCAAGTTTTTGGTCTGCAAAGTCGGAAAGAGTATTTGACGGATGATCGACTAGGAGCGCGTCCGTTACGGAACCCGGGCTTATTTGCTGAGCCCCAGACACGTCGCCCATCTCTTCGCGGAGGCCCTTCAACTGCGAGGTGATGGCAGAGTCCTTGGGACACAAGAGATATGCGTCTTCCAGTGCATCGCGAGCACCCTTTTGGTCTCCGGCCGCGTTCAAAACGCAGTATATATTGAACAAATGAAGAGCTGGGAATGCGGACTGCTTCTCGTAACTCTTGTAAAGAGCGACCAGTCCGTCGCGGACCTGCGGGTCTAGACCTGCCGTCCTGCTAAGCTCGGGCCCGCCGTTAAGCACGCACCAAAAAGATAAATATGTGCTGTCCGGGTCCTGTGCGAGCGAGCGCCTCGCCGCGGCAAGCGCCAGTTTGATCCATTGCTGTCTAGCCCCATCTTGCTCTTTAGGACACTTCATAGCAAGGGAGTAGGCCGCTCTGAAGAGCTCGGCAGAATCGTGCCAGTTATCCGTCGCCGGACGCATGTCTTTCACGCGAGCCATTACGTACGCAAGCGTCTGCTCCTTAGTGGACTTGTGCCAGTCCGGCCTGGACAGCAGCTTGAATGGGTTAACCTTGCACTCCGCGGCAAAAACCGGAACCTTGCCCCAGTCCAAAGAACTAGAGATGTCAACGAAGGTATCCCGACAAAACCCAAGAGTGCCAACGCCTAGCGTGATCACCAGCTGCAGAACAATCGCCCACATCAGTGCCTTATTCATTTTTGCTCCTTACTCCTTATGAACAACATTAAGTGGCAAATCCACTGGATAATTGGCCCGACTCAACGACACGAAAGAGCAGTCCACGGCCGCTACCAATAGCAACTGTCCTCATCCATCCCCTCCGAATTCGTTATAGCAGTCAGTTTTGCACTTCGCCATGCACCCACCGTTCCCTTGGCATTTCGTGGCACAGGCGTCGATGCATTTCGCGAGGTCTCCAGCCACAGATTTGGCCATATACTGCGCGTATTCATCTGAGCTCACCACACCATCCCCATCGGCATCTGCCCTGAGATCCTGGGAAGGCGTATCGGGGCGCAACTGAGGCTGCGGCTCTTTTTCCTGTTCTTTTGCTAGAATAGTGGGCTCCAA
>CAZKNE010000443.1:0-2416 GCA_964554005.1 uncultured bacterium
TGAGGAACTCAAGCAATTGTCATTCTTGCCGGAAGACTTGTATTTGTAGTATTCGGACTAGTCTTCTACACTAAGAGGTAAACTTTTATGCTAAAGGGGATGTTCCTTTTGGTGATTTGTTGTGTGAGGGATTGTCATTATTGTGAATCGAAAGGATAGGAGGCAAACATGAATCGAGGCTCAGGCAGGCTGTATTTGCTGATTGCTGTTGCCGTAACGGTGCTCTGCGCTACAGTGGGGGCGAGAGCTGCAATTCCTCTGGAGACCACCCCATCGTGGCACTCCACGGATGAGATCCGCACCTACGATGTGGAGTGGTATTTCGCCACTCAGGGTAGCGTTTATCCCGATCTGTATGCTGCGAACATAGATGGACCAGTATATGTCTATGTCAACTCAGCGGCAGACCCAGTTACGATCAGCACCACGCCAGCAACGGTGTCAGCTGTCAGCGAGAACGCCATTGACATCGATTTTGGCGACTTCAATGGCAATGGCTACAACGACATGGCGTTGGTTCTCGACAGCGGCCTAGTCGAGGTTTATCGTGCCACAACGGGCACGATTTCTACCGACTGGACGTTAGTTTGGTGGTCGTGCCAGGTCCCGACGGCAAACACCGTCAAGGTCAAGTGGTCCGATGTGGACCAGGACGGCTATATGGACCTGATCACCATTGGTGATCCCGATTACGTGAAGGTCTATTACTCCAACGGGACGGGCGATTTCAGGGCTGATACAGGGTGCGATGACTATCCGGACTGGGAGACTCCCTGTACCTACCGCGCGATTAGCATCGACGCCGGCGATGTGACCGGTGACAGTTATCCTGACTTCGTGATCGGCACCGGTGACGGGGACCCAATCTATCTGTTTATCTTCGACCCCAACCTGGGTTCCAGCGGACACTACATCCCCGATCCGATTTGGCAATCGACAGCGACGCCGATCACCAGGGGCGTCCTGCTGAGGAACTTTGACAAGGACACTGGTTACTTGCCCGACCTTGCAGCGGGTAACGTTGGTGATCCTTCCTTCATTTACGTGAACACCGGCGCCGACCCGTGGTTCGCGACAACGCCTGACTGGCAATCGCAGGTTTCCAACGATACCTACGACATCTGCGCCTCCGACTTCGACGTGGATACAGGCAGCGCGCCTCATGCCGATTTGGACCTGGTTGAGGGTAACTTTGCGCAAGCAGATGTGATCTACGTTAATAACACGACCACGCTCGGCGTTCTGAATATGGCGACGACGCCGACCTGGACGTCCGACTTCGCGACTGGCGAGACGCTGTCGTTGGCATGCGCCGACATCGGCGAGGACCTCACCGCGACGGAGCCGACTATTGATCCAGAGCTCGCGGCCGGTGATTGGGATCAATATAATGTTATATATATAAACTATTCCGAGCTCGGGCCTTATCTCGACAACCAGATTCCGGCCGAGGACGCTCTCTGTGTCCACCTAGACGCGGATGGGAGACTGCCTGACTGCGGAACTTGTGCAACGTTAGCGAACATCTACTTCCAGGTATGGGCCTCGGCGCCTGGCGCCTCGATTAGCGCGATTCGGGTGTTCGTGGATGGGACTACAAGCACGATGCAAGAGGTTACCGCGAGCGTTGCGACGAATGCGGTGAATTATGACGGCATCTACGGGCGGTATTGGGAGACGTGTTACTACGATCCTACGGTCTGGAACCCCGGAGACATGATTTACGTGCGTGTTGACGCCACGGACAGTAACCTGCGGTTCAAGTCCATGACCTACAGTTTCCATGTCGCTGACCTGATTCACTATTACGAGTCTGATCCAGCGGAGGGGGATGTCATTCCGGCGACAGATACGTTGTGGTACACGCTGGCGGACACGTGCTGCACGATCACGACGTCGCGCACTTGGCTTGAGTGGAACGGTCCGGTAGGACCGACGTCCGCGTCGCTCAGCACGGAGACGGTTGTTGGTGGGCCGACGCTTTATACGGTTGTTTGCCATACGGAGGACGGCTATCCGCTAGGCCCGGGTTATTACACATGGCGGTTTGTCGGAGAGGACGACTGCGGCAGAGAGTATGATTACACCATTCACTTCACGGTTGTAGGCCCGGTCTGGCCTACGTTCCGTGGGCCTGGCTGGCCTGGGTATGCGCAAGAGCCGCTGCACAGTGGTATGACTGTCTATCCGGCTTATATGGAGTGCCCATCTCGAAGGTGGGCCTATCCTAAGCCGCAGGACCCAGAGATCGGAGACTTCTACGCATCGCCGGTCAAGGATTGGCAGGGGAATGTCTATACGATTGACACTAACCACATCCTTTACAAGATAGCGTCGACCGGAACGCTTGTGTGGTCCATTGATACGGGTACTCCTGCCGACTATTCGAGGTACGCGCCGGTGCTTGGCCCAACCG
>CAZKNE010000444.1:0-2404 GCA_964554005.1 uncultured bacterium
CATACGCGTCGAAGGATATCACAGTGTTGGGGTCAACATTGCTGGCCTCCCCCGGAACCCAATTGTCAATGACCGGCAGCGTCGTGTCCGCGGGCGTGCGGAAGTTGTAGTTGCTATACGCTTGATTGCCAGCGTAATCCGAACAGAGAATGTCGTACGATATAACCTGGTTCTCGGGCACTGCCGGCCAGCAACCGGTCTCTTGCATCATTACCACATGGTATCCGCCCTGTATCCGCTCCTCAGTCGTAGTTACATCAACCGGAGCGCCTGGCGGACTGATGTCTAGCGTGCTGATGTCAACACCACACCCGTCGAGTATGTCGAACTCAATGGCGGCGCAAAGGGCTACGTCAGTTGAACCATCTGGCGGGGAGAAGTTCTCGAACGTTGGTGCCTCGTCGTCGGTCGGGTCGAGCTCCAGGACCCAGGTCACGAGGTCTTGGTTGTAGTGGTCATAGTCGGCCACGCTTGCTTTCCATTTATAGATCTTGAAGTCGTGGTCGATCACGACTGCAAGCGGGACCTTGCTCTGTTCTAGGCTTTGATACAAATCACCTATCCCTGTGCCCCAGGCGTCCTTGTTCGGGTCGTAGAGAATGGGGAACGTGGCGGGGCTGGGCATGTTGGGAAACATATCTAAGATGGCGTCCCGCGAGTCTCCTGTTATAAACCCACCTATAACGAAGAATCTAAAACAACCAGCCGATTGGTATGTTGTCCATAGACCATTCATGAGGTTTGACAAGATTGCCTTTTGCTGGGTCGCGTCCCGTTGTGGTGTGATGAACAGAAACACCAGAATCGCGCCTTGGTAATCCGACAGCGTAAGCTGCTGGCCCTGGGTTGGCGAGTTAGGATTGATATCCTCAAGCGTGAAGTCCTTGGCCGGGTTCCCCTGTTGCGCAAGTGCGGGAAACGACGACAAAAGCAGCGCAGCGAGGACGAGCAGTGCGGTCGCAAAACCTAGACAGCGAATAGACATTATAGTTCCTCCCAACATATTACGTGCGCCTCGAGCATCTGTCGAGACGGAAAATAACCCAACCTATACATTGCTAAGTAAAGTAGAATATAATCGAAAGGGTGATTCACTTTCAAGTGGTTTTTAAGTGGGCGCAGTTTAAGAGGTTGTTTGCGAAGAGGGTAACGTGGGGTTTAGGCTGTCATTGCGTTTTTTCAGTGCGTCCGGGCTGCGAGAACGCCCTCCGAAAAGCAGGGCGTTCTCTGGGTTTGGAACCAGCAACCTTGGGCACATGTTTTACATAATAACCGAAGCGAGTAGGTAATGCCGTTAACAGACGATGAGCTGATCGATCAAGTTCGTGCGGGTAACCTGAAGAGCTTCGAGGAGCTCATCGACCGTTACCGTAACCAGGTTTTCAACTTTGTGTATAGGATTCTTGGTAGTCGGGATGAGGCGGAGGATATAATTCAGGACACGTTTATGAAGGTTTATGAGCACCTACCTCGGTATAAGAAGCAGTCCAGGTTTTCAAGTTACTTGTTCACGATAGCGCACAACCTGTCGATGAACAGGATCAACTACCAGAAACGTTCTCAGATGAAATTGGAGTCGCTGTCGCAGTCGGGCGGGGACAAGAGTCAAACGGACAGGACGCCTGACGCATTACTGAGGGAGAACGAAATCGCAGTTGTTGTACACAAGGCGATTGAGAAGTTGCCGCCCAAATATCGGGCAGCTTTGGTGCTGAGCGAGTTTGAGGGTTTTTCTTACAAACAGATTGGCGATGTCCTCAACTGCTCGGTGGGCACGGTGAAGTCTCGTATTTTCAGGGCAAGGGACCTTATGAGAGGATATTTGAAAGGTTATGAAGAGCAGGGCGTGCAGGAAAAACTTAACTAGAATTTCTGCGTTCATAGACAACGAGCTATCGCCAGGGGAGCGCAGAAGGCTTGAGGCGCATCTTGTGGTGTGCCCGGGTTGCGCTGGCTACTTGGAGGAGCTGAGAGCTAACTCGGCACTGTTGAGATCGCTTCCTGCACTCGAACCGAGGCAAGAGGCCACCTTGCAGCTCAAGGCTAGGCTCCGCATGACCGCCCACATCGGCGAGACGAACGTCTGCGAGATGATGCCCGTGAGGCTTTCCGCCTACATAGATAACGAGCTGCCGGGGCCTGAGCGACAGCGCGTCGAGCAACATTTGGCCGTCTGCCCTGATTGTTCACGCTACCTAAAAGAGCTGAGGGCGATCTCCAGACATCTCAATCTCTTGCCGGCGATTGAGCCAAGTCAGGCGGCTGTTGAATCGCTCAAGGCGAAGGTCCGCTCGGCGCACGCAACCGTGCGCAGAGGCTCAGCGCCGGTCTTCACTTTCCCGCGGTTCGCTCACGCCCGCTTGGGGCTCGCAGCGGCGGCGGTGGTCTTGTTGGCAGTTGGTCT
>CAZKNE010000445.1:0-2403 GCA_964554005.1 uncultured bacterium
GCCCACATTCTGGACCAAACCTGGCCACGCCTGGTAGAACTTCTGCTCGATCTCGCCGAGTGGGACCTCGCTGATCCAGTCCAGCAAGATGAGTGCTCGTTTGATGGCTCGCGTCTGCTCGAAGGACGGCCTCTTTGT
Source organism: uncultured bacterium (assembly GCA_964554005.1). Taxonomy (GTDB): domain Bacteria; phylum B130-G9; class B130-G9; order B130-G9; family B130-G9; genus B130-G9. Next base: position 139 of record CAZKNE010000445.1, read on the forward strand.
GGGGTCGATGAGCTTGCCGACGATGGGTCGTTCAAGGACGCCCGCGAGGGTTGCAGCATCTCTCAACCAGTGCAGGTAGCGGTCATCTTGCCATTCGGAGCGGGCGAGCGGGACGTGAACGGACTGTGCGTCCTTTGTCTGAGCAAGAAGAAGGAGCGCCTCAAGTGGGGACAGTTTTGAGCCTCGGTTCTTACTAGCCCATTCTGACAACGTGGCCCCGGTCTCGGCGAGAATGCACGACTTGGCGACGAGGTGGCCGAGCTCCGATGCGGCGAGAGAGCCGCGGTCGGCCTGGGTCAGAAGTCCATTTGCCAGCAGGCGCTCTAGGGAGTCGTGGAGCACGTTTTGGAAGCGGAGAGCCTCCGCTCCCATACCATGGGCAGAGCTTCGCATCGGCCGGAATCTACTCCTGGCTGCATGCGGCGTTGGCGTCTGTTCCTGTGCCCAAAGATTCCGACCCGTGAACGTCCTGAGCAGAAACTCAACCAGCTCCTGCTCTGTGCCGGCGATGTGCGAGGCGCAGAGGTTCAGGACGATGTCCTCGAGTGGCATCTTGGCGAGCGTCGGCGTTGCCTCCTCGAAGCCGCCGTTGATGTAGATGTCCTTGAGCCTTTTCTCCTCGAATTCTGACGAGGTGATCAGGATGGACCGCCCAAAGTCAGGCTCAAGCGAGAGCCTGCCGGCCCGGCCGCCGAGGTTCTCGTATTCGCCCTTGCTGATATCGATGAGGTGCATCTGCTGGAACTCTCTGGAGAACTGCCAGCGTTTGTGGTCGATTATGACGTTCTTGGCGGGGAGGTTGATGCCCATGCCGAGGGTTGTTGTGGAGAAAATCACACTGATCTCGCCTCTTCTGAAGCCGTTCTCAATTGCCCGCCGCTGGGCGTAGCCCAAGTCCGCATTGTGGAAGGCCACGCCGCCTGATAGAAGCGAGGTAAGCACTTCTGTTGAGGGCGAAGCCTCCGCAAGGTCCCCAAGCTCGGCAAGCGCTGCCTCGGCAGGCGGCAGCGTGGTGTGTTCGGCAAACATCCTGGCCATTTCTACGGTGCTGGTCTTGTCCCGCAAGAAGACGATGCACTGTTCATCGCGGGCGACAAGCTGCTCAACAAGGCTGAGTGCAGCATGCCCCATCGGCCCGGGAGAGGGGACCTCGAAGCGCTCCTGTCCCTGGGTGCCCGCGTTGTGCAGCACATAGTAGAATGTGCCGTTGCAGAAGACGCCCTTGCGCAGCTCCACCGGGCGCATGTTATCCTGAAGCAGCCTCGCCCCGATCCAGTCGCGGATGCTCTCCGACTTCTCAAGAACCGCCGACAGCCCGATGATCTGCGTCCCCTTCGCGAACGCCAGCACCTTTGACAGGAGAAGCTCGAGCCGCGGCCCGCGCGATGCATCCGTCAACATCTGCATCTCATCGATGATGATAACGCCAATGTCAGCAAGCAGCGTCGGTTTCGAGATCAGAAGGGAGTCCATCTTCTCAAAAACGATGATCGCAATGTCGAAATCGCCCCTCTCGATCGCCCGGTCGTGCTCCTTTCTGTCGCGCGATGACACGGCGATCTTGAGGCCCAAGGCGCTGTAACGCTTGTGGAATTGCTCGAACTTCTCCTCGGCAAGGGACTTGAGCGGTAGTAGGTAGAAGGCTCGTCTGTTCTTCCTTGCGGCCGCCACCGCCGCCATCTCTCCGACGAACGTCTTGCCGGACGACGTGGGCGCAAAGATGAGCAGGTTCTGACCAGAGAACAGGCCGAATTCAGCCACCGCTCGCGACTGAATCGGCAGCAGCCGCGGGAACGCCTCGCGCCACACTTTCAGGACTGCGTCATCCACTCCGTAGGCGGACAGCAAGGAAGTGTCTATCCCCAGCAGGCTGCCGTGCGAGCTATTTTCCATGTTGCCCGTGTTGTTCCACATCATCGAGAGTCTGAATTATGAGCGCAACTGTCCACAGATTAAAGAGATTACACAGATTACCGGCCGACGCAGAGCGGATGGGGCGCCTTCTGCTCTCGAGACAACTAACATAGAAGGTCTTCCCCTGTTCCACTCACATGCATCGTTGAAAGATAACGCAGATATGTTTCGCGTAAAACATCCCACTTCGTCTTAATCTGCGCAATCTGTGTAATCTGCGGACTCTCTCTAACTAGGGGGCAGAGCATCTCGGCTGTCAAGCCAAAATCGATTGAGAAGGGGCTCGCCGAGGCAGAAGCGATGAAGCGTTCCGTTGAGAAGGCCGAGGAGATACCGGCCACGGCTAATCAC
>CAZKNE010000446.1:0-2399 GCA_964554005.1 uncultured bacterium
TCTATAGCCATCCCGCATCGGTTGTTGAGTTTGAGAAGGCCAAGAATATCCTCAAACAGCTTTACGCCTACTATCTCGAGCACCCCGATAAGGTCCCAGTCCCTGTTTGCGGAGAGAGTCCCGAGAATAGTAACCAGGTGGTCTGCGATTATCTGGCGGGCATGACTGACGACTATGCGATCGCATGCTATCAAGAGATATTCCTTCCGCATTCCTGGGCAAGAGGAGAGAGCAAGGGTGTTCTTGCCTGAGATTGACCTTCACCTGCACTCGACTGCGTCCGATGGCATCCACCACCCTAAAGAGCTGCTTCGCATGGCGAAGCATCTGCGCCTCGCCGCGGTCTCTATAACCGACCATGACACGGTCGCGGGCGTTGACGAGGCAATCCGCGAGGGCCACAAATTGGGCATTGAGGTCGTCCCCGGGATAGAGATCGGCTCCTACTTTCAGGAGAGGTCGATTCACATTCTGGGCTACTTCATCGATCCCCAAAGCGAGGCCCTGGCGGAGTTCATCAGCTCGAAGCGCTCGGCTCGTCACGCACGCGCAGCTGAGATAGTGCGGCGGCTTGGTGCGGACGGCCTTCCTATCACGATGGACGAAGTCCTAAAGGTGGCCCAGGGCGGGACATTGGGACGGGTGCACATTGCGCGAGTTCTCGTCAAGAATGGCGTTGTGGCCACGGTCAGCGAGGGTTTCAACAAGTATCTGAAGCGCGGCACACCGTTCTATGTTCTGATGCTCAAGCCGAGCCCATTTGAGGCAATTGGCATTATCAGAAAGGCAGGCGGGACCGCGTCGCTTGCGCATCCGGTCTTCATACGTGAGCCCCTCCTACAAGAACTTCTGCCGGTACTCTGCAAAGCGGGGTTGGGCGCGATTGAGGTGCTGTGCGGCTTTGACGCAGACTATGGTCTCTCCGTGGAGGAACATCTTCTCAGGTGCTCAATGATGGGAGGGATAGCCACAGACCATCAGCTCGCCAGGAGCGGCGGGTCCGACTTCCACGGACTCTCGGTTAAGCGACAGGATATGGGCTCCGCGCACGTGCCCATGTCGTTTCTCGATGAGCTCAGGGCAAAACATCGGGCAATAGGTGCCTAGTGGGACTGGCAAATGAATTCGAGGTCTTAGTCGTCGGTGGCGGCCCGGCAGGGGCAACTTGTGCGCTGAACCTTGCGGCCAGTGGGCTGGAAGTTGCGCTCTTGGAGAAGGAAAGCATCCCACGATCCAAGCTCTGCGCAGGCGGCCTCAGCAGGCGTGCCCAGCGGCACTTGGGTCTTGACGTTTCCGCGGCGATTCTGAACCACATTGAGGCGCTGGAGCTCTTAGGTCATCACCGTCTCAGGCTGCGCAAGGAATCGACTGCGCTCTTCGGCTCAATTGTGGACCGGCGGCGTTTCGATGCCATCATTGTGGATGAGGCGCGCAAGGCCGGCTGCGTCGTCATTGATAATGCCGAGGTCAGGAAGGCCACGCTCGCCGATTCGGACGCCAGATTGACCTGCGGAGACGGTGAGACATTTCGCTCTCGGGCAGTGGTCGGGGCCGACGGTGCAAGGAGCGTGATCAGGCGGAGTCTGCGCATGAAGCGGCTTAAGCATCACGGGGTAACGGTGATGTTCGAGCTGGAACCGAACGGGTCGGCCACGCTCGCCGACAACGTGATCAAGTTTGATTTCGGCGTGGTGAAGCACGGATATTTATGGATATTCCCCCGTGGCAAGCGGTTCTCGGTGGGACTTGTAACGTCAAGATGTCGCGTGAGCGACCCCAAGAGCAGGATTCTGTCCTACGTGGCCGAGGATGAGGCTCTCTCTGGGGGATTCGACGAGCGTTTCCGTGGGGGGTCTGTGGTCCCCTTCTGGACTGGAGAGCATGCTCTAGGAGATGCCGGTTGCATCCTCGCGGGCGACGCGGCCGGCCTCATTGATTCCTTTGTCGGCGAGGGTCTGAGCTGGGCAATCAGAAGTGGGCAGCTCGCCGCGTCAGCTATCCTGAGCACAAGGAAGCGCAGCGGGTCATATCGCCGCCTGCATTCTGCCTATGTGGACCTCTTGAAGCAGGAGATACTCCCGGAGCTTAAAAGAGCGCTGTGGTTCGGGAGGTTCGCCTACAAGTGTCCCGAGCTGGTCTTTAAGGGCGTCTCGAGGCTCGCACGCCACCACGACTTGCTGGGTAAACTAGCGAAAAACGAAATACCGTATAGATCGCTGATAGCAGACATGCTGAAGCAGCTGGTCCGTCGCCGGTCATCTTGAAATGCCAATGTGTGTACCATGTCCGACATGCGGTTGGCAACTTAGGGGCAGTCGGACATGAGATTGTCTCTCGCATCAAAATCGCCTCGGCGTATAATCCTGCCCATGTTTGAGGTGCGGTTCAATCCAATAGCG
>CAZKNE010000447.1:0-2396 GCA_964554005.1 uncultured bacterium
TTCAAGATTAGATAGGTTATCCCTTGATCGAACGCGATACCGGTAACCCTGGCCCGGATCCCGAACGTTACGCCAACGCTCTCACCGTCCTCGTCCTTTGCTGTTATCTCGAACGTGTACTCACCATCCGAAACCGTGTTGCCATCTGAATCCTTGCCATCCCAGCTGAACACATGCTCGCCCGCCTCAAGACCACTAAGTGTCTCCTCGCGAACAACAGTTCCATCCTCATCCTTCACCTGCACCTTCACCTCCGAGGCGTCCGAGTCCAAGTCGCACCAGATCTCGCTACACTTGCCATCCTCGAGCGTGATCTCATTGGTGTCAGCCTTCACAGTCTTCCCAATCAGTGAAACGGATAACGTATTGTTCAACGACGCCTGATACATCTGCAAATACGTCAGGTTCTCGTTCACCGAACTGAGCTGAGCAAGAGAAGCAAACTGCGCAAGCTGCGCGATGTAATCCTCGTTGCTCATTGGCTTTAATGGGTCTTGGCTCTTCATCTGGGCGACAAGAAGCGTGTAGAAATCATCCTCGTTGAGGCCCGCCGCACCCTTGCCTGTCGTTTGACTCTGTTGCGCCCCGTTATAGGACGTTCCCGTTACTGCACTACTTCCGTCCATCTTTGCATATCACCTCCTTTCGTCATCTCTTTATCTTGTTGCCTATATTTCTCGTCATTCACATTTACGCCATCACATCTAGAAGTCTTGAGCCCGAAACTAGCCCAGCGGCCAGCATCGTATCGGGGGCAACGTCCCGCCACGGCTCACTCGGATGTGAATAGCCTTGCCCCTCGCTGTAATCCTCGCTCTGCGACCCAAAGCCCAACTCCTCCGAGCCACTGCCGATCTCGACCGACAGTGTATCGACCTTCAGCCCCTGCTCCTGAAGAGCTCGCCAAAGCAGCGACATATTCTTCTCCAAAAGCGCGTGGGCGTGAGGCTGGTCAACCACAAGAGCCGCCTTAACGGTGTCATTAGTTACCTCAATTTTGATCTTCATCCCACCAAGCTCCAGCGGCCGCAACCGTATCCGCATCTCTTGCTTCCCAGATCTAAACAGCCTTTTTATCTGGCTCGCAACATGGGAAATCATGCCCTGGCCGGCCAAGACTGACCGAGAACTAGGCATAAACCCGCTCGCTCGCGACTCTGGAGCCACGTTCGCAAATATCTCCTGCCATTGGTGCGAGGAGGCCGCCTTCGTGCCGCCATTGATGTCTCTTGCGACGGAAGGTGAATCCTTCAACTCAGAAGCAGGTGAAAGCTTCGATGCTGCTTTTAGATTCTCAACGTAGTGATGGCCACGACCCTCAACCAATCTCCCCGAACCGTCCTGCGCATCAATGTTCTGTCCGTTTGAACCTCTGTCGGGAGCGTGCGCTGGCTCGGATGGTTTGCCCTGATGCGTTCGCTGAGCCCTGTCGCCACGACCGTTCATCTGAAGCGGTTTAGTCTCGGGAGCATTCTTGTCAGACCCCGTATCAGCCCGCTGGTCTGCTAAAGACCTCTTGCCGTTGTCCTTTGTGTCCAGTTTTGGTGCCGCATGTTCCTCTCGAGGCTCGACCTCGGCCACTTGGTCTCGCTGAGGCGCACTGCGCATGGCCGGTCTTTTGGCGCCCTCCACCGCATTTGGCTTGGATGTGGCGGCAAAAGACCTCGAGCTCGGCTGCACGTCTCTGGACTGAGCTGCTAGCTTTGCGCTTTGCTGTCCTGTCTTCGGTGCATGGTCCCGCTCATTCGTCAAGGGAGAAGCAACCTCTCTCTTCACGGTCAAGCCGGCCTGCTTCACTTCTGCCTTGTTCACCTCAGTTGATGCCGAGCGCTTGGCCTCAGTCATCTCTGGTCTGGAATCATCTCTCGCTCCCTGCACGTTTGTTGATGTGCGGGTCCCTGCTGCTTGCACCTCGTGAGCGGAAGCTCTCCGCAGACCGCTGCCACCCGAGGTCGAGCTGCCCGTGCCTCCAAACCTAAGTTCAGACGCTCTTGAGGCCTCTTGGGCGGCCAGCACACTCCTTCTCGCGGGTTGAGAAGTGGGCCCCGTTCTGGCTGACGCTCTTGTAGGGGATTCGTCCTCCGAGACTTCTGGCGCATCTACGCTGATCTTTGCCGCGAATCGAGCACTTCTCTTTGAGACTCTCACCTGCTCTTGCTGCTTGACCTGAAGGTCTTGCTGCTTGACCTGAGGCTTCGCCACCGATACCTCCACAGGCCGCACATATTCAGCCGTCGGTTTCGCCTGCGAAGAAGCTGCGTGTCTTGCCGGTGTCGAGGAATTAAACCTTTGCTCCATTCGGACTGGCTTCTTGAAACCATCCCGCATCATCGCTTGCCTATCGTTCACCTGCTCCTCTCGAAGCCCGCTTACGAGTCTGGCCGCGATGGCGCCCT
>CAZKNE010000448.1:0-2393 GCA_964554005.1 uncultured bacterium
AACAAGACTTGGAATTGGGCGTTACGAGGCCATGCCGCCAGCCTACAAAGGACGGATTGCGGTTGAGAAAGTAAACGTCTTGTTGAGGCAGCACGCAGGGGAAGATGCGACGCCTGTGGTCTTTGCGGGGGCCAGGGTGAGCAGGGGAGAGCTGCTCGCTGATGTCAAGCCCGGCGTGCTTGGGGCGAGGATACATGCCCCCATCGGCGGGAGGGTCGAGCAGGCAACCTCAGACGCGATCGTTCTAACAGCGGACTGATTACTAGGGGCGCGAGATGCCGAAGTTGAGCAAAGAATCACTCAGGCGGCTCGGCGAGCTGAACCGTAGTCGGCTCAAGACGTCGCCTGGCCGGCCAACTGTCCACAGGGGCGTGCCTGAACGTGGATTGGCAGGCCCAAATATCCTAAATGGCGCCTCGCAGGAGTTCATTGACCCGCCGGAGGAGCTGCCAGGCCAAGAAATACAGACCAAGAGCGGGAAGTTCCTGCTCATAAAAAGAAACTTGTCGGACATCTGGGGGGCCGCCGAGCGGTTCGTTGCACATTATCGGCTTGTTTTCGAGCGAGGCGCGATCGGAGTTGACCTCGAGTCGCTGCACCCGGACCTCAGACAGTTCTGCGAGGTTGATCAGCGGCGGCTGATTTACTTGGATATTGAGACGTGCGGCCTTTCCGCTGCTCCCGTTTTCTTGGTTGGGTTCCAATACCTGAAGGGAGCTCAAATGGTTCTGGAGCAGCTGCTGGCTCGGGACTACTCGGAGGAGAGGCCGGTTCTCGAGTATTTTTGGGGCAAAATGGCGGATTGCGATGCGGTTGTAACGTTCAATGGCAAATCATTTGACGTGCCGTTTCTGAAGAACAGGGCGGTCTATCACGGCGTGCCGTTCTCAGAGCCTGGTTTCCATTTAGACCTGCTTCACGAGGCCCGGCGGCGATACAGAGCTGAGTTCCCCAACTGCAAGCTCCAGACGCTCGAGGCTCGTGTTTGTGGCCGGCTGCGGCGTGGGGACATCCCCAGCGGTATGATCCCAAAGGCGTATCACGACTTCGTGAGGACGAGGGATTCACGGGCTATCCGAAACGTCGTCCACCACAACGCGCTTGACGTCGTTACGATGAGTGAGGTGCTTCTCAAGATTCTCTCTGGCTCCTAGACTCTCACTGTTTGATGCGCAGAAGCTTGTGCTTGACGAATTGCACCGTCCGCCAAGTTCGGGAGTTGAGAATTGCCTCGAGCCGCTCTTTCAGGTATTTCACCTCGGAGTTCCTGTCCTTCAGCTCCTCGGCGGTTCGGTCGGCCTTCTCGCGCAGGACCTCTAGCCTAACCTGCATCCTGCCAAGCTCCTTTGCCGCGGCAACCTGTTCAGCCGACATTCTTGCGATCTCGGACGCCACAGTCGCGATGATGCTCGCTGACTTCCGAAGCTTCCGCGGCGAGCGGCAAAATGCGTCCAGACCCTCAACGCACCTGTCCCAGGTGAGGTTCTCCGCAACGAGTCTCTGGGCGTTTGCTGCACGCTGCCGCAGGGCCTCCGGGTCTCGGAGTATCTCCTGCACGGCCCTTTTGACTGCGCCCTTCTCCAAGGGGTCAACTAACCATCCCGCGTCATAGCTCTTCACGAGCTCTGATATCCAATAAAAATCGGAGATAATAACGGGAATCCCCAGCCAGAGATAAGTCGTCGTTCGCATCGGATTAGCCAGCCGCCGCTCGAGGTTGGGTTTCATAACATCGACTGCGCAGGCACATTTGCCCCATTCAGAGACAACCTTGTCAAACGGCAGAAGCCCCCTCACCTCGAGCATTTCGCTCTCGCCAAGCCTGGACCTGGGGTCGATCAAACTGGAGCGAATCTCGGCCCAGGTGGGATGCTTGCCGGTGTAGATTACGAGTCTGCCCGACTGCGCCTCATCAAGCACAGACAAAACCTCCTGCAACGCCTCGAACGGATTCTGCCAGGGGTAGAACATCCCAGCGCTGATGAAGCTGAGCTCTTGACGCTCGGGGATGGGCGGCAGATCGGGCGAGTAACAGATCGGGACGACCGTGTAAAGCTCATCTTTGAGGTCTAATCCAGCGAGCATCCAAAAGGCCGAAAACCACGGGATCTGCCTGGGGCTGCCCAGGATAAACAGATCGGCCTTAGTGTATTGGTCCAGCCGGCCCACCAGCACGTCAGCGAGGTTTGTGCCGGGCGTGAAAACTGCCTCGAGCTCGATGTTTGCTGCGAGGTCGAGCACAGCTGGCACAGAGCAGGCAGAGTAGAACCGCATGAGATACGCAGTGGTGAATATAACCACGTCGGGGGCCGCCTTGCCCACTATTTCGTCTATGTCTGTCATGCTATGGGCTAGCTGCAAGATGTCCGGGGGGATGTCCTTCTTGCCCCTCA
>CAZKNE010000449.1:0-2389 GCA_964554005.1 uncultured bacterium
CTACGACCCGTTCTCCGTGCCTACTCCGCCGAAGTGGCTACGAAGGATGAAAGCACGAGGGCCAAAAATCTATATATCGGATATATCGGAAGAACCTCGAGGTGAAGCTCTGCTTTTGACTTGAACGACCGCCCGTTTGTGATAGTTTTAGCAGGCTCGCACTAGACGGAATCTGCAAGAGGTATCTTCCACCAGATTGAGCCTATCGATGCACTGCTTAATAACGATGAGGAAACATTGTGATTCCTAATTTTGAGGTAATGTATCAAAGAGCCAAGGAGCTCGCGGCAGATGTCGGTCCCAAGCGCCTCACCGTAGCACAGGCGGCCGATGAGCACGTTCTGCAAGCGGTTCATGACGCCTTCCGAGCCGGGCTGGTTCGTGCGATACTGACCGGTCGGAAGGAGGAAATACTGCCGCTGATGGGGGTGCTCGCCATGAGTGAAGAGGACTACCGGATTGTGGATACTCCGGACCCCACCCAGGCGGCTAGGGAGGCAGTGCGACTGGTCTCGGCCGGTGAGGCCGACATGATTCTCAAGGGCAAAGCGCAGACCTCCACTGTGCTGCACGCCGTTCTAGACAGGAAGATCGGCCTGCGGGCGAGGCGCCTTCTTTCACATGTGGCGGTATATGACGTGCCCAGGTATCCGAAGCTTCTGATCATGTCGGACCCCGGTATGAACATCGCACCGACGCTTCAGGATAAGATTCAGATAATTGACAACGCGGTTGTTGTGGCGCATGCGTTGGGTATTGAGAGGCCGAAGGTTGCGATTCTGTCTGCGGCGGACACAGTCAACCCGGCCATGCCGCACGCGGTCGAGGCGGCGGTGCTATCGAAGATGTCGCAGCGTGGCCAGATACGAGGCTGCGTTGTTGACGGTCCCCTGACGCTCGATGCGGCTGTTACGCATGAGGGAGGCGACATACTGGGGTCAAAGAGCGATGTTGCCGGTGACGCAGATATTCTGATAGTCAACTCGATCGAGGAGGGGAACCTCTTGAGCAAGTCGCTGTCGATGTTTGCGCATGCGGGATTCGCAGGGCTAATAGTCGGCGCGAGCAGCCCGGTCCTGGTCGTCTCGAGGGCCGATTCGCGTAAGAGCAAGCTCGACTCGATTGTGCTGGGCGTTCTACTCTCCGAACATCTCAAAAAAGTCGCGTTCGCGGTGCCGCCGCTTGAACGCATCCTAACGTCAGAAGTGAAGTTCGATTCATAATTTTCAAGAGGACCACATGAGCAAGTTATTCCTCTCTGGTAACGAGGCTATCGCCCGGGGCGCTTGGGAGGCGGGCGTTCACGTCGCCACGGCCTATCCTGGGACCCCCAGCACGGAGATACTAGAAACAATAAAGCAGTACAAAGAGATCTACTGCGAATGGTCGGTCAATGAGAAGGTCGCGGTCGAGGTCGCCCAGGGCGCCTCGATGGCGGGAGCGAGGTCTTTGGCGGCGATGAAGCATGTTGGTGTGAACGTGGCGATGGACCCGCTGTCAACGTTTTCGTACACTGGCATAAACGGCGGCTTCGTGGTGGTCTCTGCGGATGAACCTGGGATGCACAGTTCCCAGAACGAGCAGGACAATCGCTACCTCGCCAAGTTCATGCTCATCCCTCTCTTGGAGCCATCCAATTCGGACGAGGCAAAGAAGATGACGGTTCTTGCGTTCGAGATCAGCGAGCGCTTCTGCACGCCGGTCATGCTTCGGACGACGACGCGGGTTTCACACTCCAAAGGCCTTGTCGATGCGGGCGAGCGAGAGGAGCGCGAGGTCAAAGGTTTTGAACATGACTGGACCAAATGGGTAGTGATTCCTGCTAACGCAAGGAAACGGCGAACTCTCGTGTTGAAGCGACTCAAGCAGCTGGAGCAATACGGCAACGAATGCCCGTTGAACTACATTGAGCCTGGACAGGGCGAAGATAGTCGCATTGGCATAATTACGTCCAGCATCACATACTCCTACGCAAAGGACGTGTTCCCAAACGCCTCCTACCTGAAGCTCGGGTTCACGAACCCTATTCCGCTTGCGCTCGTCGCCCAGTTCGCTAAGACGGTCGATCAACTAGTTGTGCTCGAGGAGTTGGAGCCGTTTATGCAGGATCAGCTGTTGGCGGCAGGCTTCAAGGTTCTCGGCAAGGAGGTCTTCCCTCGTGAAGGAGAGCTCCTGCCGGGGGTTCTGCTCAACAGCCTGAGGGTTGCAGCCAGGAAAAAACTCATCAAGATAGCATCCGACCATCCGATCTTCGCCGAGAGCAGGCCCATTGAACCTAGTGAGTTCGAGCTGCCAAGACCGCCGACTCTCTGCGCTGGCTGTCCTCACAGAGGTCCGTTCTATGTTCTCAAGAAATACAAACCCATCACGACCGGCGACATCGGCTGCT
>CAZKNE010000450.1:0-2388 GCA_964554005.1 uncultured bacterium
CGGATACTCACCCTTCCAGTCACTGCTTGACGATTTTCTTGCCGAGCTCGACGCCGGGCTGATCAAACCCGTTGTTACATGAAGTTGCGCCTACCTGGATTATATCAATAGTCGTGAGGAATGCCCTTGATGTGCAAAAAGAGATGTTCTCTGTCAGCCATCTCTTCTATCCAACCATAATTGGCATCGGTCTTAGCATCCAAATCCTTCACATAGGGTTTGATGTCGAGCAGCGGAGTCCGATCGAAGACATCTAGCCCCGATGTCTCGATCTCGTTATCCACAATCTGCTTTATGCGAACAACGCTGAGGCCGATGGGATTCGGTCGGACTGGTGACCTGCTGGCAAACAGCCCGACTTTCATACCATCAGCCCAGGGCGGGGATACTTCCATTGACAGCTTGTGCTTTATACGGTCTATGAGGTAGATAACATAGATATAGCGGAATTGCGCAAGCTTATAGAGGCCACGGACATATTGGGGATCGACGACTATGCGAAAATCTCCCCTGTCCTCATCCACCGGTTGATAAGGTGCGTTGTCCGTGTAGGGGGTCCGGATAAGTCCGATCTGCTTCAAGTTGAAGTTCAGTGCTCTCATGATTTCGCTCTAAGTAGTCGCACATATCCGTTGAAGAAAAAGTGTTCCTCAAAACTATTGAAGCCTTGCGAGGATAATATCTTTTTCCAGTCTTTTCCAATAAAATCAAACGCATAGCGACATTCCGCAAGTTTGAAAGGCAGCCTCACATAAAACGGCGTGTCATGCAGCGAGAACTCACCATAGTCCAATATAAAAAACTCACCGCCCCTTTTTAATGCTTTGAAGGCATTCCTGATGATCTGGTTCCTAGCTTGCTGAGGAAATCCATGCAGCACAAAAGAGATAAAGACCTTGTCAAAATATCTCTCATAAGCCAAATCCTGGTCAATCCTCGCGTTGATGATTTTAACATTGGGCAAATCTCGGCAGTTCTTTTCAAATTGAGAAGTCATCTCTTGAGATATATCTAGCCCTACGATCTCTCCTTCTGACGAAAAATACCTCGCCATCAAACAAGCATTCCTACCTGTCCCTGCCCCTAAATCGAGAATCTTGTCAGCTGGGCCAATTCCCATTAGTTGAATGGCTTTTCGGATGAAGGAAGAGTATCTCCCCAATATCACCACGTTCATCAACATATCGTAGTGTCGTGCGACGAATCCGCTGACCTCGACCCTTGACCCTGGATAATAAGCACACATCTTCAGCCTTCCCGCCTGATCTTGGGGTTAAATGGCGTTGCCCCAGCATTCTTGTTTCATTGACGATTATCCCTGCGCCAGCCTCTCCTTGGCGATTTTCTTGCCGAGCTCGACGCCGGGCTGGTCGAAGGCGTTGATGTTGTAGAGCTCGCCGGCGAAGGCGGTCGCCATCTCGAACATCATGATGAGCTGCCCCACGGTGGTCTCATCCACAACGGGGAGGGCGATCGAGCAGGTTGGTCTTTTGCGTTCTTTGAGCGCAAGTTCGGTGCCCTTTTTCTCTGCGCTGAGCAGCTTGGCGAGCGAGTGGCCAGCAAGGTAGCCTACCTGTGGGTCTTTCTGAAAGTCGTCAGGGATGGCGCCGTTCTGTTTGAAGCGCTCGACCTCAAGGAAGGTTATTATCTTGTCGGCGGGTCCCTCCATGAAGAGCTGATTCTGCGAGTGCTGGTCTGTGGCACCGACGGCGCCAAGCGGCGTCTGGCCGACATTGACCGTCATGCCATCGCGATTTGCGGCTTTTCCAAGGCTCTCCGCCCAGAGCTGGACGAACCAGTCCGAGAATGCAGCCAGCCGCGTGCTATACGGGAAAAGAACATTGATGTGCTTGCCCTTGGTCGTGTCCGCCAGGTAATAGACCATCGCGGCGAGATAGGCAGGGCTCTCGGTCACTATGCCTCGGTCGTAACAGCCTTCCAGCATCCGACGAGCTCCTATCAAGAGCGACTCAACGCCGATACCGCATAACGCAGCGGGGAAGAGGCCGACTGGTGATAGCACGGAGAATCTGCCGCCGAGTTTGGGCGGAATGGCGAGAGTTGCAAAACCCTCGTCTTTGGCCAGCCGCCGTAGGAAACCATTCTCGGGGTCGGTGATGGCCACGACGTGCGATGCGACATCGGATTGAGCGACCGCGCCGCGAAGTCGCCTGTAAGCGATGGCGAAGTTCGCCATGGTCTCAGGCGTCGTGCCCGACTTGCTTGTTACGACGAAGAGCGTCTTTGACAGGTCTAACGTCTCGATAAGCGCGGATGTGTAATCGGGATCGACGTTGTCGAGCACAAACCACCTGGGGCTGCCATTTCGCTGCTCGGTTGTTTTTGTGTTGTGCAAGGGGTCAAGCAGAGCCGAGTGGAGCATAGTGT
>CAZKNE010000451.1:0-2388 GCA_964554005.1 uncultured bacterium
CCAGCCATTGATAGTGTCAACCAAAACGCAGTAGTGCCGGATGAGGCCTAACATACGGTCTGGCCAGTCGAGCCCGGAATACCGGACAACCCCCCAGCGTTCGATCGTGAAGAAAACAGTTCCCTGTTCTAAGAACCACGCTGGGTCCGGCGGCCTTTTCTGATTCTTCAAGCAATCAAGAAAGACCTCGCCGATCGAAAGGTCTCTCGCCCCTACCGTTCTAGGGGTCCAGAGCGAGTGCAGCGAGGCAACACGGTAACCGGCTCCGCCGACCCACTCCCCGTTTTGGATGAACCATTCTTGAACCTTCGTGAGAGAACAGGCCCGTGTCATCACATAGTCATTCAATAGCGTGGCCCTGGCTGGGAGCAAAATGGCAAATCCCGTCATCAGTGCGATCACTTTCGGTCGGAGGCTCTTGGTCCGGACAGATTCCGCTGCCCGTGCGATGCCAAGCCCGGCTAGGATGGCAATGGCTGGGGTTAGGGGAAGCACATTCCTGGGGAAGGCGGCCCTTGCGGAGGCAAAGAGCGCGAGATGTGGCACAACGAAGGCCAGCAAGACCAGCAGATAGCGTCTTCCCAGCCGAGATGACGCGCAGGCTATGATGCCCAAGATAGCGAGCCCGGCCGCCACGTAGCCAACGTCCCCGAGAGCCGCACGAACGTGAAACATGACCCCGCGCGGGTTCTCGTAGCTGAGGCCTGGGACTCCGAGGTTACCCGCCTGAAAGTAGTGCACGGCCTCGGCTCGGACATGATCGATGAGGACAGGCAAGTCAATGATGCCGCCGATGTTGATGACTGCGAATATGGCGAATCCGACGGCTCCAACCTGCGTTGCGCGGCTTATCCTACTGCCTTTTGGTTCAACGAGTGCGGCGGCAAGAATCGCTGGGATAATTGCGAGGAAAGCGGTGTATTTGAAAGAGGTGGCCAGGGCAGCGAAGGCCGCGGCCCAGAAGGCTGAGCGGGGGCTTCGGCGAGCAAGGCTCAGGAACGAGAAGAGCAGGGCAAGTTGGACGAATAGGGTCAGCGGCACGTCTGGGGTGGCGTAGTGGCTGTGCAGGACGCTAATGAAGCCGAAAGTGGCGATCAGGCCCGCGGGGATGCCGGCGCCTCGTCGGATGTGTCTGGCGGTCTTTGCCACCACCAGAACGGTGAGCGCCCCTGCGAGAGCACAGAGGAATCTGGCATAAGGGAGGTAATCGGGAAGCCTCAAATCGGTAAGCCGTCCCAAAAGGCCATAATACTTGCCCACCATAAAGGCCACCACCGCCGAGACATAGTGGCTGAGCACAGCTAGCGCCGGATAGTAGTAGAATGTGGGGCAAGGCTCCCCCGAAAATAGCGCCTTCAGAACTGCCAGCCCAACGTTGCGCTCGTCATGGTGGATAACCGCGGGGAGAGCCCAGTTTATGCCAACCAGCCGAATGGCAAAGGCTACCGCAAACATGATTGCTAGACCCACAATGGGCCGGATACGATGCGGACGAGGCGGACCTTCAAGAGCACCTGCACCGCGGTGGACGGAGGCAGATTGCGGATTGCCGATTGCGGATTGCGGAAGAGCACCTGTATAGCGGTGGACGGGGTCAGACATGCTCATTTGTCGCCGGACGTCGCCCGCTAGATTTGCTCCGGCCCGGTAAGGCCCTCTTCAAGTCGGCCATCATTCCCTCGACCAGGGCATCCCAGGATGAGGCACGAGCCATCTGATAGCCTCGCTCAACTGCGTCCGCATCCGGCCTGCTGAGCAGATTCTCGACCGCGGCGATGAACTCATTCGGCGTTGAGGCTATCTTCACAATTCCAGAATAGAACTTTACGACGTCCGGAATGGGTGTGGATACAACAGGAGTTCGGGAGGCAAGATACTCCAGCACTTTGGTCGGGTGTATGTGCATCGTGAGCTCATTAAGAACGAACGGGAGCACTGCGACGTCAAACTGGGCAAGATAAGCTGGTAGCTCCGCGTAGGGGACGAGGCCGGGCATGACAATGTTGGGTTGGGATTGGACCTCAGCTCGAGACTTCGTCCCGAGCCAGGGGCCTGCCAGAAGGATCGTCCAGTCAGGATGCCTCATCGCGGCGGCAAGGAGCATCTCGAAGTCGAGCCGGTCGTCCACAGCGCCAAAGTAACCAATCAGTGGGCCATTGACGCTTGAAAGGGCAGCTGGAACAGGAAGATCTTTGGCCGCAGCGGCGCTGAAGTGCTCAAACTCCACACCGCATGGCAGATATTTGATCTCGGGCGCAAGCTCCCTCTTTCGCTCGGCAAGCGTGTTGGTCCCGGCAAACACGACATCGGCGTCGCGCAAAAGCCTAGTTTCAAGCTCTTTCATGTCGCGCCTGGCAAAGCTAAAGGCCGAGTGCTCGTCCATAATGT
>CAZKNE010000452.1:0-2388 GCA_964554005.1 uncultured bacterium
CCTGGGCATGACCAAAGCAGAACTCGCACGGCGCGTAGGTAAGACCCCAAAAACCATCGGCGAGATTGTCAATCACGGCGCTGCGATCACACCTGACATGGCCGCAGACCTGGAGAAGGCTCTCGGAACGCCCGCAAGTTTCTGGAACAACCGTGAGCGCCGCTACCAAGAGAGTTTGGTCAGGGTGGCGAGAAGGGAACGAATGAAGGGCGAGGTCGCATGGCTTAAATCGATACCTGTCCGAGAGATGGTCAGATTGGGGTGGATTGAAGCACTTAAGGACAAGGTTGACCAAGTAAGCGCCGTGCTTCGGTTCTTCGGAGTGTCGTCCTCCAAGCAATGGAAGGAGCTCTGGCTGTCCCCCAAGGCCGCGTTCTGCGCATCGAGGGCTTTTGCCAGTCAGCCGTAAACCTGCTCTGTTTGGCTTCGCAAAGGAGAACTTGCGGCACGCGAGATTGAGTGCAGGTCATTCGATGCCGCCGAGTTCCAAGCAGCGCTCAAACATATTCGAACTCTGACGAGGGAGGCCCCGGAGCGGTTCCGGCATGAGGCGGTCCGTCTTTGTGCACAATCTGGCGTCGCGCTGGCTTTCATCCCTCCCATCAGAGGAGCTCGGGTTTACGGGGCCACTCGATGGCTTACCCCTGATAAGGCGCTCATTCAGCTTAGTTTACGGGGCAAGTTTGAGGACTTCGTATGGTTCGCCTTCTTTCACGAGGCGGGGCACATTCTTCTGCACAGAAAAAGGCGGGCATTCATCGAGATCGAGAAAAGCAAGGATGTGCCTGCTCCGGAGCAAGCGGATAGCCCCGAAGAAGCGAAGGCCAATGAATTCGCTCGAGACTTCCTGATTCCGCCCCGCCTCTGGCGGCGATTCATAGAGTCCGGTAGATATAAGAGCCGTAATGCTGTGGAGACCTTTGCTGACAAGATGGGTATCTCACCCGCTATCGTGGTTGGCCGCTTGCAGCACGAAGGACTGCTGCCTCATACGCACCTGAATGGGCTCAGGCAGCGCTTCGATTTCGCGGATGCCGGCGCAGCATAGCATTGGCTTCTGATTTTCCTGCGGCCTTGATCTCCATCGCCGCAAGACCCCATAGACGAGGCGGTCGATCCCATTGCCTGCCGTCGCTATCTGCCGCCGCAAAAGCTCTTCGTCGTGCTCCGGCCGCACCTCCCGAGCGGCTAGGGGCCTTCTATCTAGTGCCGTCAATCATCCGTCCTTGAAATCTGGCGTGAATGGCGAAGTCTAAATGGGCTCTCTATAGATCTTGAGAACATACAGTAACATGGAATCACTACGTAGCACAATAGCCTTCAGCTGCTCATCGCTTAAATGCGCACGTAAGTCATGGACACGCTGGAATAGCTCAAAGAGCAGTGAATACATACGAGAGTCGTGCTGTACGAACTCGCGCAGAGGTTTATGATCTATGTTTCTGCAGACATAAGAGAACCTCGCCGCACGTGTAGGCTTACCCTTATGCAGATAATGGCTTTTCGTTTCTGGTATCCATTCAAGCACTTCTTCTTCCGGTGCCAGACGCCGAAGAAGATGGTCCCAGAATTCACGCAGAGATATGAGAACATGACGTGCCCGGTCTGAGCTGCCTGTTCTCATTGCATCATGCGCTCCAACATATGGCCGCGTTAGCGCCGGATCAACTTCCCTTAAGAGTTCAATACAGGACGAGCTCTCTTCCGTTGCTTCGCTTATAACACTTGCTTCCTCGGGCTTCTCGACTTGCTCAGCCGGTATTTTCGATATTGCATGGGCTGTGAGAAATACCTCACGACTAGCTCCGGACACCGCGTATTCTGGCAATTTGAGGAGGTCCTGAATCCCTGAGATCGGACCGAGCAGCTTCCTGAAGCTTGCTGTAAAGCCTGCCAGGGTGCTCTTGAGATCTGGCGTGGGATAATTGAGTTTCGGGAATGACCTCGCAATTGAGTCGAAGGCAAAGCCGGAAAGCATCTTCTCCGAAACGGCGAGTTGTCGCGTGATATAGCCAGTATTTAGCCTGGCTGCGGCCCTAATAAACTCCACATTGGCGATATTGGGCTCAAGTCGGTGACTACCGAGCCACCAAGAGCTATGCACGGCTCGCAAATCGAGCTTCGGGAAATGCTTATTGATCTCAGACTTGTCGAAGAGATGGAGCATCCGATCAATTGAGGGAGTCAGGTCGCCAATCCTGCTGGGTGCTCTTGCCCTGTTTTGCAAGTCGAGTTGTAGTTGGAGGAATCGCCTAAGGTTTTTCTCAAGGTGGTAGTAGAAATCTGCCCAGGGGGGCTTTCTCATCCGGTCGAACTCCTCGAGCGCCCTTCGGAGTCCCAAGTAAGAATCCCAGAAGTAAACCTTTCGCGTGTTCTTCACGTCCATCA
>CAZKNE010000453.1:0-2382 GCA_964554005.1 uncultured bacterium
GCTTCGGTCGCATATCGAGCATGGCGTCCCAGTCGGTGCCGCGGTAACCTCGCCGTTGTTGCGGGCGATTTTTCAGAAAACATCGCCTCTTCACGATGGGGCTGTGATAGTCAGCGAGGGGGTTATAGCAAGCGCGGTGAGTTTCCTGCCGCTGATCAAGTCGCGCGATCTGGATATATCGTACGGCTCGAGGCATAGGGCGGCGATGGGTATAACGGAGGACACGGACGCCGTGGCAGTTCTTGTCTCGGAGGAAACGGGCGCAATCCACCTCGCGATAAACGGCAAGTTGACCAAGCAATTGGAGCCTGCCCAGCTTCGTAACTCTCTTAAAACCCTAATGGTGAATGTTAGAGGCCGTCGCGAAGCGATGCCGGGCCAAAAAAGGCCTAAGACAATTTCGGCAACGTCGGATTAGAATGATGAAGTCCACTGGACTGAGACTGGTTCCGACCCTGATGATTATCGCCGTGCTATTGGCCCTTGGCCAGCAGGGCTGCGAGGAGAATGTGGCGCCGGTCAGAGGGTTTGCGAGCGAGCCGGTCAACAGAGCCGCGACCGAGCTGAAGAAGAAATGCGTTGAGGTCCTTCGCCAAGGACTGCGCTCACCCGATTGGGACAGGAGGGTCAAGACAGTGCTTGCCCTCAGCGCGATGCGAGACCCAGCAGGGCTTGACGACGCACGCGCGATCATGGCCGGGCGCCGTGCCGATGCCGCGCTTAGGGTGGCTTACTATTTCGTGAGGAGTGGGCTTGCACCCACCGAGCCAGCCCTGATTGAAGCAGATGCCATGCTGCGAAAGGGCAGAGCCAGTCTGAAATACTTGGCGATAACTGTTTTGGGCCCTTTTTCACCGGGGCAGGAAGTGCCTGATCCCATCAAGAATCTGTGGAGGGACTCCAGCCGTCCTGATCTTCAGGTCTGCGCGGCATCTGCGCTGGCAAGAGAGGGCCATAGCGATGCGATTAAATGGCTCCGGGCGAACGTTGAAACCTGGCTGCGGTTTCAGGGCTTCGACCCCTTCTTGTTCGCCAGGCTGGCTAACGAAGAATCGAAGGCGGCACTCATTAAAGCTCTTAGGGCCGGCGTGGACTACAACATCCGAAACGCGATATTGGCGGCTGAGACCACAAAAGATGACAGGGCGCTCTCTACTCTGCCTATTCTGCTGGCGAGAAAGCATGGTGTGAGAAAGACAATGGCCGCCGCGGTACTGGCTGAATTCGGCGGAAGAGAGGGAGATACCGTGCTCAAGCAAGTTGTAGGGCAACAAATGCCCGCCTTCCCCGAGGCGGCGTGGGCGGCGATAGGCCTGGGGAGCCTCGGCGACCCCTCGGGGATGTGGGCACTTGTAAAGTTCATAGAGCGAGAGGGAGCGAGCAGGAGAGGCACCGAGGCCGCAAGCCTCATTATCGCCAGTTTATGCTCTCCCGGCAATGCGGTCTCCGCATCATTCCAGCTGTGGATCGCAGAGCATATATGAGGCGGGCAAGAGCGAGTTTTGTGCTCTGTTGATCGGTCAGAAGTATATGCTCACGTCGCCGGTTGCCACCATCCATTTGGATTCCCAGAAGTGCCTCCAGCGAAAACGGATGGAGGCATACCCTCAGGCAAAGCCACCAGAACGCCCTCCTTTCTTGCGATTACGGTCTCGAGTTCTCTCGATTCGCACAGTAGTAAGCGAAAACTCAGGCTAGCTGCGGTTCGGCTCGCACCAGCTGTGGCTCAAGGACATCACAGCACCTTTTGCAGGAAGCGCCCAGTATATGAGTTGGGGTTTTGAGCGACCTCTTCCGGCGTGCCGCTCGCAACCACGTAGCCACCATCATCCCCACCCTCAGGACCGAGGTCGATGATGTAATCAGCCGACTTGATCACATCCAGATTGTGCTCGATGATGACGACTGTGTTGCCGGCATCGACGAGGCGGCCGAGAACGTCCAACAGCTTATGGATGTCGGCGAAGTGCAGCCCTGTCGTCGGCTCATCCAAAGTATAGAGCGTGTGGCCGGTGGCCCGCTTGGAGAGCTCCCTGGCAAGCTTTATTCTCTGCGCCTCGCCGCCTGAAAGGGTGGTTGCAGGCTGTCCGAGCCTGATGTAACCTAACCCCACGTTGTTTAGCGTTTTGAACTTCTCCCTGAGTCGCGGGATGTTCTCGAAAAACCTCAACGCCTCATCCACGGACATATCGAGAACCTCGGCGATATCGCGGCCCTTGTAACGGACCTCGAGCGTGTCGCGGTTGAAACGCCTGCCGCCGCACGCGTCACATTTGACGTAAATGTCCGGCAAGAAGTGCATCTCGATCTTGATCTGTCCGCCCCCACTACAGGTCTCGCACCTGCCTCCCCTAACGTTAAAGCTGAACCTCCCTGCTTTGT
>CAZKNE010000454.1:0-2373 GCA_964554005.1 uncultured bacterium
GTGCATGAAGGACGAGCGTATCGCACAGCACCTAAGCGGCTCCGGCCGGCGTTGCGTGGTCGTTTCTGGCATCGAGACACACATCTGTGTCCAGCAAACTGTCTGTGACTTGCTCGCCGCATCATACTGCGTCCACGTTCTCGCAGATTGCGTTGGCTCTCGGTCAGAACTTGACCACGATATAGGCCTTGAGAGGATGCGGGCTGCGGGGGCGACCGTATCCACGCTCGAGGCGTTCATGTTTGAGGTCCTCGGTTCATGTAAGCACCCGCTCTTCAAACGATTCCTTAGCGAGGTTATGAAGTAGGCGACTCACCTCTGCCGTCTGAGCATCCTCGCTCTCCGCTCTTCTGCCCTGAGCAAGGACTGACAGCTGATGCCGCACCCAAGAACGCAAACTTTGCCGACCCAGCCGGACTTCCCACCAAACAGCGGGCCTTCCAGCCTGCCATCCGACCCGAAGACAAAGCTGCCCACTGCACATCTTATTGCTCGGCTTCAAACAAAATCCTTGAAAACACGATCTCGAAGTGTATAATGGTTGGTTTAGACTTAATTGGGATGTGTTATTCGTGCGTTAAATGGAATAAGGAGGATTTCTATGAGAAGGGAAGCATACGCCCTGGCGATTATTCTGGGGCTTATCGGAATGCTCATCGTTTCCGCCGACTGTTATGGCAGAATGTGCCGAGCCAACTTGATACCTAATGGAACCAAGTTCAGCTGCGGCAGTTGCCACGTCACGCCGGGCGGGCCGCGAAACTCATTCGGACTGGATGTTCAGGCAATTGTCACACCGGGCTCATGTGATCCATTCTGGAATGCCAGTCTTGCGGCACTGGATTCAGATGGTGATGCTTTGACGAACGGATACGAGCTCGGGGATCCTGCAGGTGAGTGGTCAGTGGGGGCGGATCGGCCCGGCGGTCTTGCTATGGTGTCCAACCCTGGCGTCGCCGACGAGAGGATATCGATCGAAGTCGTCCTGGTGGCTGGCGGGCTCACGTCACCAGTTTCCGGGACCCATGCTGGGGACGGGAGCGGGAGGATTTTCATCGTTGAGCAAGTCGGTCGCATCCGAATTATGCAGAGTGACCAGTTACTTCGGACGCCGTTTCTGGACATTACGGATAGGATAGTCACCCTGGATTCCAGCTATGACGAACGAGGGCTGCTTGGCTTGGCCTTTCATCCCCAGTATGCGAGCAACGGGCGCTTCTTTGTGTACTACTCGGCGCAGGGCGGGACCATGAATCACGTTTCCCGCTTGTCCGAGTTTCGCGTCTCAGCGAGCGACCCGAACGCTGGAGATACCGCCTCCGAGCAGATACTGATGGAGATCGATCAGCCGGAGGGGAACCACAACGGTGGATGCCTCGTTTTTGGCCCCGATGGAATGCTCTACGTGGGCCTTGGAGATGGGGGCGGCGCGGGCGACGAGCACGGTGATATCGGGAATGGTCAGGACACGACGACGCTATTGGGTAGCATACTCCGGATAGACGTTAGCACCGAAGGGCAGTATAACGTTCCCGCGGACAACCCGTTTGTCGGCCAGGACGAGGCGCTGGACGAGATCTGGGCCTATGGGCTGCGAAACCCCTGGAAGTTCTCATTCGATCGCGCTGGCGAGCGCCGCCTCTTCTGCGCTGACGTCGGGCAGAACCTCTGGGAAGAAATTGACGTAATCCAAGGCGGCAGCAATTTCGGGTGGCGCGTAATGGAGGGAACGCGCTGCTACGATCCGCCCGAGGATTGCGACCAGACGGGCAAGATACTCCCCATCGTGGATTACGGACACAACATTGGCGTTTCTGTTACAGGCGGCTACGTCTATCGGGGTTCCCAGTATCCCGAGCTTTATGGCAAATATGTGTTTGGCGATTACTCGGCGCCGGGTTTTGGTGGCAATGGGAAACTGTTCTATCTCGAGGAGCTCTCCGCCAATAACTGGCAGATGTCTGAGTTCATAACGAATGGTGGCCCGGGTTCGGGATTCGGCCCGTTTATGACCGGTTTTGTGGAGGATGAGGGCGGCGAGCTATACGTTCTGGGCAACGACTCGACTTCGCCGCTCAGCGATGGCGGGACGATTCACAGGATAACTATCGGCGGGGCGACCGAGTCGCCAATACCTAACATCAAGGCTAACGACTCTGACCTTCCGATCTTCGTGACCACGGCACAGCCGGTCAGGATCACGATTGAGCTCGAGCCGCGGGGATATGCGGGCGCAAACGCTGACTGGTGGCTTGCCGTCGCAACGCCCTTCCCATCACCTTCGGACTGGTATTCATACGTCTATCCCACAGGATGGGCGCCGGGGATAAATCGTCTCATCGTGTTTCCACTGTTTGACCTATCGCCGGTTGG
>CAZKNE010000455.1:0-2369 GCA_964554005.1 uncultured bacterium
GCCGAAGCTCAGGACCAGCGTGAGTCGGCGATGAGGCTTTTGGAGGAGACCCGCGCCAAGATTGATAGGTTGCGGTCGGTGCGGGCCGAGTTCGTGCAAAAAAAGCACCTGGCGATGCTGACTGAGCCTGTTGTCTCGAAGGGCATGTTTCTATACAAGAAAGGCCGCAAGTTTGCCTGGCACTATCTTCCCCCTGACGAGAGCTGGACCATCTCCGATGGGAAGAAGATATGGCTCTACTTCCCGGCCCTTGGACAGGCCGAGGTCTATGACATGGAGAAGTTCAAGACCCAGAGCCGTGTCTTTGAGAAGCTCTGCCTCGGTTTTGAGCGGCCGTTGTGTGACCTCGCCGATGCGTTCTCGATCGAGCTGATTGGGCAGAAGGCGAGCGATTTCGAGGTCGAACTGAGGCCGAAGGATGAGTCCATGGCAAGGCTGATCGCAAGGCTGCGGATTGTCATCAGCAAGGAAACGGGCTTGCCTACTCGCCTAAACTCCGTCGAGAAGAACGGCGATACGACGTCCATCAAGTTCACGAAGGTCAAGCTCAACCGCGAGCTAGCTGACTCTCTGTTCACATTTGTGCCTCCAAAGGGGGTGAAGGTGCAAAAGCAGCAACGCTCGCTGTCATATTGAGATGTTCCGCCGATGCCTCGGGGGCCTCAAGCTCGGGTTCCTAGCTCCGGGCGCCTTTGCCGCGAGCGTTGGCGCCCTGCCAACTGATGTGAAGGTCGCCAACGTGTTCGGCCTAGATGACGTCTGCGCGCCTCAGCTGGGGACTCGCGTAGTCGTGTCCCCTCACGCCCACTGACATTCCCACTTTTCCTTTGACATTTTTCCCTTATACCAACTAAATGTACAATCGTGAATATTCTCTTTCAACCCTGTCATTCTTGCTAGAAGGTAATCCACTGCGATGTCTAATCAAAAAGTTGCCAGTCTAACGGTTGATGAGCTGAAAAAGCTCATTCGTGAAGAGGTCAAGCAGACCATCACAGAAATGTTCATTGACCCCGATGAAGGCCTGGAATTGCGTGAGGAGCTCAAAAGCGAGCTCGAGCGCTCACTTGCCGAAGTTGAGGCTGGAGGCAAAACCATATCCGGACACGAAATCGCTACGAGGCTGGGGCTTCATTGGTAAGATGTATCGCATCAGCTTCACTGCCCGTGCCGAAGCCGACTTATCTCGGTTAGACATATCTATCGCGGAGCGAGTTCTCAAGAAGCTGCGCTGGCTGGCCGAGAATTTTGAGATCATCACCCTAGAAAGATTGAGGCTGTCTAATAAGTCGGTTTCAACGGGGATGACGCAGCGGGCTATGCCATACGTAGGGGCAGGCCTTGTGTCTGCCCGAATATATAGATGGGCGGAGACAAGCCCCGCCCCTACACAACCTCAGACCCGATTTATTGGACAGCCTCAGATTATCAGGGAAGTGGCAATCGGTATTCAAATTGCGAGTCGGAGACTATCGGATTCTGTACACATTTGACCGAGAGAAGCAGCAGATCATTGTCCATTTTGTCAGGCATCGTCGGGAAGTCTATAAGACAGAATAGACCGCTTCAGGAAGACGAAAACGGGAGATGAAGGATGTCACCACGTTCACGAGACGGTCTTTCGACGGGCGGTGAGGGATCATTGTGATTTTCCGGGGCCGATGCGGGAATTGACAAATCCGGGACTTAGGACTATTCTTGGTTTCGGAGCTTTTGGGCTCGGATTTCATTGAAGAGGTGAAGATGGTGATCGAGTTTAGTCCAAGGAAAGTAGCGCTTGATCCGGTAACACAAAGTCCTATCGTGCTCCTCGTTGATCTTCAGGACAGGAAGATGATTCCTATCTGGCTGGGACACGCTGAGGCCAATGCGATCTTCGTCGCAATGGAGCACATCCAGGCGCCTCGCCCAATGACCCACGATCTAATGAAGAACACGTTGGGCGAACTGGGTGCAAAGCTTCTCAGGATCGAGATTAACGACCTGAAGGACAGCACCTACTACGCGACCATGTATGTGAAGTGCAGAAAGACCGTTATCGGCATCGATTCGCGCCCTAGTGATGCGATTGCTCTGGCCTTGAGATGTGCTGCGCCGATTTACGTGACGGAGGATGTGCTTTCCAAGACCACGGTTGTCGATCTGACCCAGGAGATCAAGGAAGGCGACAGATTGCTGGAGATACTCAAGAGCTTGGAGCCAGATGACTTCGGCAAGTACAAGATGTAGTCATCAAAAGAGCGTCAAGTGTCGTGGCAAACAGCTATGAAGAGCACAGCAGTCCGCTTTCGGCCCAACTCGTCATAATCGAGCCGGGCACTGCCAGGACGAAGCTCCCTCTGGCAACTGGCTCCAACCTTATAGGCCGT
>CAZKNE010000456.1:0-1984 GCA_964554005.1 uncultured bacterium
TGTAATCAGCCGGTCGGGGGTTCAAGTCCCTTCGCCAGCTTAAAGTTAACGAAGGTTTAGTGGGGAGATACCCAAGTGGTCAAAGGGGGCAGGCTGTAAACCTGTTGGCGTAGCCTTCGGAGGTTCGAACCCTCCTCTCCCCATTTTGGCCGTTTTGTGGGAAGGTTTAGCGGCTAGTTGCGTCTTTGATCAGATCGATGCGAGACCTAAGAGGAGGTAAAAACATGCATCGGAACATCATTGTGAGTATTCTGCTGGTCGCGCTCATATTGACCAGCGCGCTTGTCTGGGCCAGACCTGGTGAAGGTGATTCTGCGCCCGACATCAGGTATGAAGACCTGGATGGGAATGACGTTTGGCTGCATGAAAAATACGCGGACAAGATTGTCGTTCTCGAGTTATTCTCCACCACGTGACCGTATTGTGGACCTACGCTGGAAGCGTATAACACTTATGTTTATGAGTATTTTCAGGCTCGTGGTGACCCGGTTGAGATCCTTGCCCTGGACGTTTGGGGTCACGATGCGGACACCGTGCGCAACTATAAGAACAGTTATGGCTTTGAGTTTGACTTTGGCCTCGACACCTATGACGAGGGGAAAAACAATTACAACGACGGCGGCACCGGTGTGCCGCAGGGCTGGGCAATCGGCTGCGACGTGATTATTGGGTGGTATCATGGAGGAGCCTGCGATGATGCTTGTGCGCTGGAGCTTCAGCAGCGGATAGAAGACGATATGCTTCCTAACTGCAACGAGGCCCCTGAGCTCTCCAACCCAGATTTCGATCCATCCTTTGGCCGGACGGACACGGACTTCAGCTTCTATATAGATTACTACGATGACGACGGGGATGCGCCGGCCTCTATCGTGGTCTATGTCAATGATGTGCCTCGTGGGATGGTTCTCGACACTGGCGATCCCGACAACGGCACGTATGTGTGGACCGGGACAATTCCTCAAGAAGGGCTCGCGACGTTCTACTTCACTGCCGATGACGGCAGGGGCGGGACAGCGCGTTTCCCCGCATCTGGCGAGCTGGACGGGCCTTATGTCTATGACGACTACAACCCGCCCTCGTCGAGCTGTTCTGCGCCGGCTCGGTCTCAGAGCAACAACATAACTGTTGACTACACTTCATCGGACGACAAATCAGGCGTGGCCAAAGTCGATCTCTGGATGCAGTGTAACGGTGGAGGTTATAGCCTAATAGACAGCTCGGGCAGCCAGGATGGGAGCTTCAACGTCCCGCTGGGCTCGGGCAACGGAATCTATGATTTCTACACACGGGCAACTGATCTTGTCGGAAATGAGGAGGACCCTCCTGGGTCGCCTGACGCCTCGACGATATATGACGACACGGCGCCGGATTCTTTGGCGGACGCGGGCATCGCGTATTACTGGAAGAATCTGCCGATTGAGGTTGGTTTCACCGCTGATGACAACCTTAGTGGTGTGGATTCGAGCGTCCTTTGGTATCGCCATGAGGGCGGCCCATGGACCGATAGCGGGCTCTCCGAGGGAGGCGTTGCTGGCACGTTCGACTTCTATGCGCCTCAAGGTGAAGGCGTCTATGACTTCTACACCATAGCGACAGACCTCAATGGGAATATCGAGAACCCTCCTGCGGGTCCACAGGCGAACGTCCTTTATGACGCGACTAAGCCGGTCTCGAGCTGCACGAGCATAGACGAGACGAAAGCGGGAGCGATTGGCGTCAGTTTTACTGCTTCCGACAACGATCAGGTGGATGAGGTCGCTCTTTGGTATAATTATGAGGGCGGCGCGTGGACAGACACTGGGCAGGCGATGTCTGCCGATTCGGGGACGTTCACGTTCACGTTCGCCAGCGGCGATGGTGTGTATGGCTTCTATACTATTTCTCAGGACATGGCCGGTAACGTTGAGGACCCACCGGCCTCTGCGGACACAACGGTCAATCTTGACCAAACGATGCCTGAGTCAAGCTGCGCGGCAGACCCGCT
>CAZKNE010000456.1:1994-2369 GCA_964554005.1 uncultured bacterium
TTTACCGCCTCGGACGCTGGGACAGGAGTCGCCTCGACCATGCTTTGGTATCGTTTTGCTGGGGAGACCCAGTGGCGTGATTCCTACCAGAGTCTGGCAGGCGTAAGCGGCACTTTCTCACTCGACCCCATTGCGTTAACACCACAGTTGGGGGACGGCGATTACGAGCTCATAACTATTGCCACCGACAACGTCGGGAATAAAGAGGCGCCGCCCAGCACGCCTGATGCTACTGTGTTACTTGATAGAACGTCTCCGCTCTCCTCGGTTGATTGTATCGGCCAGACGAGTGCTTCGCCGCTGGCTCTGAATTACAGCGCGAACGACAGCCTTTCTGGCATCGCGAAGGTCGCGCTTTGGTATAGTTTTGACGGA
>CAZKNE010000457.1:0-2365 GCA_964554005.1 uncultured bacterium
CGGACGGCGGCACGCCCGAGATCATCGGCCATCTGCTCTCCCCGAAGGAAGGCTACGAGACGCCGCTAGAGGCCGTCCTGGGTTCGCGACTTCAGAGCCTCGTGATGGATGATTTCAGGCAAGTCGGTGAGGCTGTCTCGTATCTTCGCGAGAACAAGGCCGGCAGGGGCAGCTTTGTGGCGAAGGAGGCAATCGGCGCCCGCGGCTCGCTTGCCTCGGAGACAAAGCCGATCCCCGGAACGCTCGGCCCGGCGCAGAGCTTCGTCGAGTCGTGTAGCTACCCCAAGCTCACAAACATGCTTCTGCACGACGTATGGGTCGTTGAGGACCTTGACCACGCCATCTCGCTCTGGGGCAAGGGCGACAATGGCGCAACGTTCGTTACGCTCTCCGGCGAGGTCGTCGAGAAGACGGGTGTCGTCCATGGCGGCAGCAAGGTTACAGGGGTGCGAGTTCTCACGAGGCAGCGGGAGCTATTGGACCTACAGAAGAACGAGGATGAGCTGGTTGCGGAGCTTGCGGTCGCAGAGATGTCGTTCAGCGATGGCAATGAGAAGGCTTCCAGGGCTCAGAAGGATTTCACTAATTCTCAGGAGGCCGTTCAGAAGGCTCGGTTCGCTCTTTTGGATGAGCAGAAGATACTCGAAAGCCTGAGGCGCGAGTGTGCTCTGGCGAAAGATGAGAGGAACAGGCTTCAAGCCCGTGTTCAGGAGACCGACAAGGCCAAGGCGTGGTGTTCTGACCGAGATGGGGAGCTTCAGGCCGAGGTCGCCCAGCTCGACGAGCATGATGGCCGGCTTCAGGAGCAGATCAAGGAGATGCAGGCCGACGTCGAAAAAAACGCCAAGATACGCACCTCGCTTGAGAATCGGCTCTCGGAGTTCGCCCAACGAGGCGCGGCGGCGCAGGAGAAGCTGCGAGGCGCCTCGGCGAACGTGTCCCGGCTGGAGGCTGACCTGGGGAGGGTTGAGGACAGAAAAGGACAAAAGGAATCTTTGTTGAACCATCTGGAGCAGGAAGTAGTTCGGCTGAGACGACAGCAGACGGACGGCTCCAAGCGACTGGCGGAGCTTGAGAAGGCGCTCTCCTCGCTCTCATCGAGGCTGGATGACAAAAGCAAAGAGCAGAGCGAGCTCGCAACGAAGCGAGATGTCCTGAGCAGAGAATATGACCGCTATCTCGACCGGGAACGTCAGGTGGCCGCCTCGTTGAGCGACGCGCGTGCCCGCGCCTCAGCGCTGAAGGCTCAGCTTGAGGCGTCGCTTCGGCGGATCGAGGGCGAGATGTCCTGTTTCCCCGATGTGGGCAACGTAGAGGGCCTCGTCGCCCAGTTCGGTCGTGAAGGGCCTCTTTCGGCCCAGACAAGGGAGGAGATGCAGGCGGAGTTGGCGTCCATCTCCGATCGCCTTGGCAAGCTGGGAGACGTCAACTTCGCGGCCATAGAGGACTACAGATCGACCAAGGATGAGCTCGATTTTCTCAAGCGAGAGCGCACTGACATAGCGCAGTCGATCAGGCTCATCAACAGGACGATCGGCAAGATCGATCTAGAGGCCCAGCGGCGGTTTCTTGAGGCGTTCGAGTCGATCAGCGACAAGTTTGGAGAGCGGTTCTCAGACCTTTTCGGGGGCGGCTCGGCAAAGCTCGAGCTCGTCGGGAGCGACGACGCTCTCGAGGCGGGCGTTGAGATAATCGCACAGCCCCATGGCAAGCGTCAAATGACCATAGGACTGCTTTCGGGAGGCGAGAAGTCGCTCGCCGGCATTGCCCTCACATTCGCGCTGTTCGAGCATCGCCCAGCGCCCGTGTGCATCCTTGACGAGATCGATGCCGCGCTCGACGAGGCAAACACCGTGCGGTTCCTGGAACGCGTCAAGCTTTACAGCCAATCGACACAGTTCGTTATCGTCACGCACAACCGGCGAACGATGGAGACAGCGGACCTTCTTTACGGCATTACCATGGAGACAAAGGGCGTCTCGAAGGTCTTGAAGCTCCGAATGGAGGACCTTGCCAAGAAAGCCTGAACCACAGGTGGGAAATGGCAAAACCCCAGCGCCCGGAGATTCTGCTCACTCAAAATCAGCACGCGGAATACCGGACTGTCGAATGATGGACATCAGTGTGCCTATTCTTAACTCGGGATGATCCGGGACAGGGACAGTAATCGTGCTTCCCGGTATCCGCCTCTGCATGACTACGTGGCTTCCACGTCTCCGAATCTGCTTAAAGCCATACTTCTCAAGGGTCCGGCAGACTTCTCTCCCCGACAGCGTCTTGAGCCTACCCAACAGCCACTTCCACCTGGGTTATATAAACCTCCTGGTGCAGCCTTTCTCTAACCTCCTCAGCGGATGCGGTCTCG
>CAZKNE010000458.1:0-2354 GCA_964554005.1 uncultured bacterium
CTCCACAGGGACCCAATTATACAGACAAACGAGAAGAGGTAGAGAGCAAAGACCATTATGGTGGCGCTCACCTGAGAGCCTTCATACATCCCGTGTTCCTTGCCGCACCCAAACAGCAGAAAAACGAGGGCAGATGCAAGCAGCATGCGAAGTTTCAGTCTCATCTTATATCCCGAACGACTCTGTGATCGCCTATTCATCGATCAGATCAAATGCCTCCAACACGTTGACAAGATTGTCACCGATCTTCTCCATGTTAGAGATTATATCATTTGATATTACTTGTCCCCAAAGTTTCTCCTCTGTTTCGCTCTCGCCCTGCTTGAAAGCAACGTATCTGTCTCTGTTCCGTTTGCGAATCACTCGCTTCATGTCGTCGATCCTGGCCTCCTTCTCAATAGCGGCCACCGTCAACTGCTTGCTTTCCAGCTTCAGTGCATTAAGCGAATCACTCCCCATGGCCAAAACCGTGTCCGTCATCTCTATAATGTCATCCTTTGCCGGGTGCGAGAAGCTCTGTCCAAGGTTCTCGAGCCGTTCAAGGAGCACCGCAGTATGCTCTAGTTCGTCCCCGATGTTCTCGACGTCATTGACCGCGTGCAACATCTTGGTCAAGACTTCGCTATCTATAACCGAGACACCCTTGTGCATGACTCTACTTATGTATTCGGTGATCTCGGCCTGGTGACGGTCAAGCTCATCCTCGAGCTTCAATACATCAGGTTTGAACCTAGTGCTCTCCTCCCACAACATCTTTCTTACCAAACCCAGCATTTGAGACGCCCGCTCGAGCATGTGCAATATGGCCTTCTTGACCTGTGCGATGGCCACTGGAGGCGATTTGAGAAACTGTTCCTGCAAGAGGTCACTCACCTTACTCCGTCTGAGCGGCGCAGCCTTATCGGGCAATATCCACGTAACGAGACGGGCAAGCTGCTTGATGAAGGGCAGCACCAGGAGCGTGTTGAGGACGTTGAACATCGTGTGTGCGTTGGCAATGTGCCTCGCGATGTTGGCCGGCGAGTTGGGGTCTCCAGCGGTGATGAAATCGACGAGTTTGGCGAAATAGGGAAGGACCGTGAGAGCCCAGGCGACGCCTATTACTTTGAAAAAGCAGTGCGCAAGCGCCGTCCTCTTGGCCATGCGGCGGGTACCTATCGACGACAGCAGGGCCGTTACAGTTGTGCCGATGTTGTCGCCCAGCATGAGTGGTAAGGCTGTCCTGAAATCTATAAGCCCCGTGGTGCCCAGGGCAATGACCAGGCCGACCGTGGCACTGCTTGACTGAACAACAGCTGTCAGCATGGCGCCGGCCAGAACGCCAAGCAGAGGGGTTGTACCAAACTGAACGAAGAACTCTCTGAATTGATCGCTCCCCTGTAGCGGCTTCAGGGCTGCAACCATTGTCCCTAAACCGTAGAAAAGCACCCCAAAGCCGAGCACGACTTGACCCCAAAGCCGCGAACGTGCCCGCTGCCTGGACGCCATCGTGATCGCCATCCCAATCGCGATCGCCGGCAGGGCATACTGGCTTATCTTGAACGCGACGAGCTGCGCTGTAACCGTCGTGCCGATGTTCGCTCCGAGCACCACACCGATCGCCTGGACGAGCGTCAGCAGTCCGGCGTTTACGAAACCTATGAGCATCACAGTCGTGGCGCTGCTGCTCTGAATGATTGCAGTTACGCCTATGCCGACCAAAACTCCTCTTATCGGCCCCCCGGTAAGCATTTCGAGTATGTGCCTAAGCCGCGTCCCGGCAGCTTTCTGAAGCGAATCCGACATGATCTGGATGCCGAATATGAAAAGCCCAAGACCACCAAGAACCCCAAAAATAAGCGGGACGGGATCGACAGCGCTTCTAAGACGCCACAGCCCCGCACCAATGCCGGAGAGCCAGAGCACACAAAACGCAATGACGAGAACGCTCAGCCCGATAAGCTTCTTCCTGAGCACAGCCAAGTTCAGAGCCATCATCTCTCCCAAAAGGTTCAGTGCACCACGCACGAGCCGCTAACAACAGCTGAACCAGAGCCTATTGTCAACCGCAATTTGTGTCAATAAGTCATCTCCGCCGCACGAGGAGCGACTCGCAGTCCGTCCCAAAAGCGTTTCCTCGAATGGATCGGGTGACATTTACCAGGTGGTGCTTCGAGCTGCAAATAAGTGGCGCATTCCCGGGTCCTGCCCGGCTCAGGAGATCCGTCGCAGAAGCTTCGGGATGCCCTGCTGAGGGAAATCGGCGCTCCAGTTACTCGTCCTGTTTGCTGAGGCAAAGATGAGGCCGATTCCTTCCCAGCTCTCCGCTAACGTTTGGCGACATAAACGCAGACACGATGCCTCAACAGACTCCA
>CAZKNE010000459.1:0-2348 GCA_964554005.1 uncultured bacterium
ACTGATCGCAATGCGCTACGGAAGCGTCCCCATTGTGCGTCGGACCGGCGGACTTGCCGACACCGTTACTGAGTTCGACCCGAGGGAAATGACCGGCAACGGCCTGTTGTTCACGGAGTATTCGGCGGGGGCGCTGATAGAGACTGTGAAGCGTGCTTTGAACCTTTACAAGGACCAATCACGGTGGCAGAGGATAGCCGCCAACGCGATGGCCTACGACAGCTCCTGGGAACGTGCGAGCGGTCAATACATTGACCTATATCACAAGGTGTTGAAAGCCTGACAACTGTCGAGGTAACAACATTCAGCTTAGTGAGGCCGAGAGGCCGCCGATACCGAGCGCTTCACAGTCTGTCGGCCGGAGCGACCGGCGTTGCGTAGGGGCGGTGCTTGCCCCGCCCTTGACGCGTGCATTCACATCATAAAAGGGCACAGCAAGCGGTGCCCCTACGATGGCCGCTTTAATCAGCTCTTACCGTTTTTGCTCGCGATGAAGTCGCCTGCCACAAGGTATTCAATCGGCGTCTTCAAGAAGGTCTCGATGGCGTCATCTATCGAGCAGACTATCGGCTCGATGCGCCTGTTGAACGATGTGTTCATGACCATTGGCGAACCAGTCAGTTTCTTGAACTCGCTTATGCAGCGATAGTATCTGGGGTTCTCGTCCTCGTGGACAGTCTGGATTCGGGCCGTGTTATCGATGTGTTTGACCGAGGGGACCTTGTCGCCCATGCCATCCTTGTACTTAAAGTTCAGCGTCATAAACTCGCTGTCAGCAGCGTTCTCGAACCAATCACCAACATCCTCGTAAAGCACCGAGGGCGCAAGCGGCCGCCAAAGCTCACGGTCCTTGACGTTATTGACCAAGTTCTTCATCTCAGCGCTGCACGGATTACCCATGATTGTTCTGTAGCCCAACGCCCGAGGGCCAAACTCCATCCGGCCCTGAAACCAACCGACGATCTTGTTGTCCGCAACCATCTGAGCCGCCTCTTTTGGCGCATCGCTGGACTTGTAGTAAGAAAGCCCCGCGCGCTTGAGCGCCGCCTCGATCTGTTCGTCCGAATACTCAGGCCCATACGCGACCGTCCTGAGCCTGGTCTTTGACTCGTAACCCAACATCGCGTAGGCCTCGAGCGCACCGCCAATCGCTGAGCCCATGTCCATTGCTCCCGGCTGAACGAATAACTCGTCGATGAACTCCTGCTCCAGGAGCTTCCCGTTTGTGTTGCAGTTGAGCCCCACACCGCCTGCAATGCACAGCTTCCGATACCCAGTCAGCTTGTATAGATACTCGGCCAGCTGAACCGCCGCACGCTCTAGCTGCGTCTGCACAGTCTTCGCGATGTTCTTATGCTCCTGAAGGATGGGCTCGCCCATCTGATAGCGCCTCGCATAAGGCCCGACCTTGCGAATCTGCTCCAGGTTGACGTGGTAGTCATGGCGCGAGACCTCCAGGATGTTCTCATACTTGGGGTCAAACTCGCCGTAGGAAGAAAGACCCATCAGCTTCCCGTCGCCAAAGTAGCCGAAGCCTAGCAGAAACGTAATCGTCTTGTAGAGCATCCCAAGCGATTGATATTGGCTGTATTGGCGGATCGGCTCCGAAATCCTGTTCCCATCGCCGATGTAAAGCGACGTTGAGTGGTCCTCACCAAGACCGTCTATCACGAGTATGTTCGCCTTGTCGAAGCCCGACATCCGAAACGCGCTCGCAGCGTGGCATAGGTGATGTTTCAGCTCGAACACCCGCTTGAACCGACGCCTCAACTGCGCCAAGAACTTCTTCCGGTTGTAGAAATAGCCCACGATGTTGCCATAGACCACCTTCGCAGCAGGATCGTCTGACCCAATCCGCTGCTTAATGATATTTTGTAGCGTCATGCGCCTCAGGTTGCTCACCACCGCGTCAACGATCGTCTTGATCGCCAGGTAGGAGTTCATGTGGTATGAAACCGCAACCGCCTCGATGTCAGAATCCCTGACGCCGAACTCGTCGAACAGCCACTGAATCGACAGCTCAGGTTCCCTGCCGCCCCAGCAAAGGCCCGGCGTGTGCTTCAAGCGGTTGAGCCTCTCCTCCTCAATCACGCCCACTATCTCGCCGTCCTTGATCAGCGCGGCCGAGATATCGTGATACAGCTCGTTAATCCCTAGAATATAAGTCATCCTTAAAGCCTCTTTATGCAAACTCGCTAGACTATACCGTGGACTGGGCAAGCACCCTTGTAATCATATAACAAACAAGCCCCAGAAAAGTCAAATCGCAAACAAGTCCGCCAATAATCAGACCGGAGCGGGGAACGTTGCGGCTGCCTCGCGGATGGAGGGCAGAAGCTCCTGCCCGA
>CAZKNE010000460.1:0-2343 GCA_964554005.1 uncultured bacterium
CATCCGTTTTCGGGCGTTTCGGTGTGCGAGCGTGCCGGGTTGCCTGTCGAGGTCATGCACATCGTGGCCGTGCACTCCAAAGAGGGCGACGGGGCACATCGCAGCATCGAGGCGAACATAATCTTTCACTGTGATTTCGCCAATTTCGAACCATTCAAGGACTGATTTCAATGACATCGAGCAGACTGTGCGTAGCGGTGATATTTGGCGGAAAGTCGGTCGAGCACGAGGTCTCGGTGGTCTCGGCCAGGTCCTTTGCAGAAGCGATGGATAAGAGCAAATACGAGCCAGTTTTCATAGGTGTGGACGGGGACGGCCGTTGGTATTTTGTGGGCGCGAGCATGGAGCGAATCGGGGACAGAGTGGTGCCGGGATGCGGGGAGGAGATGGGTCTTCTGTCTCATGCCTTCACGAAAGCGGGCTCGCAGCTTAACAGTGCTCCTCAGGTGGGTAGCGCTGGGCGTATTGACGTTGTTGTGCCGATGGTTCACGGGAGCTTTGGGGAGGACGGCTGCATTCAGGGACTCTGCGAGCTGGCGGGCGTTTCATACGTTGGCGCCGGTGTGCTCGGTTCAGCATTAGGCATGGACAAAATCACTACGAAGCGGCTGCTGGAG
The DNA here is from genome assembly GCA_964554005.1 of uncultured bacterium. GTDB lineage: Bacteria > B130-G9 > B130-G9 > B130-G9 > B130-G9 > B130-G9. The sequence continues at coordinate 618 of CAZKNE010000460.1, forward strand.
GCCGAGGGCATCCTCGTCCCCAAGTTCATCGAGGTAACAAAGTGGGAATGGCAGCGGCTGCCAAGGCGCGTCAAGAGCAGGATTCGGGCAAGGATAGGCTATCCATGTTTCGTCAAACCATCTAACGCCGGCTCGAGCGTCGGGATAACCAAGGTCAACGAGGCAAAGGCGCTGAAAAGCGCGATCAACACGGCGCTGGAGTTCGACCGGAGGATTATCGTTGAAAAAGCCATTGACGCTCGCGAGCTGGAGTGCAGCGTCCTGGGCAATGACGAGCCTATTGCCTCGGTCGTGGGTGAGGTGGTGCCGTGCAACGACTTTTACGACTACGAAGCCAAGTACGTTGATAAGGGCTCGGAGCTGATAATCCCTGCAAAGATACGCGAACGCGCCTCGCACAACATCAGGAACTGCGCGGTCCGTGCCTTCAAGTTGCTTGATGGAAGCGGGATGGCGAGGGTAGATTTTCTGATGGAACGGGCCACGAAGCGGGTTTATCTCAGCGAGCTCAACACTATCCCGGGCTTCACCGATATAAGCATGTATCCAAAGCTCTGGCAGGCATCCGGAGTTTCATACCCCGAGCTTGTTGATAGGTTGATAGAGCTTGCGCAGGAGCGGCATCGTGAGAAAGCGGGCAGGCGGTTCGATTACCGAACGCGTCGCTGAGTCGCCGGACTGCGCACGGCCTAGTGCTGAAGCTGCCTCAATAGGTGCTCTATCTCCACATCTGGGATCGGCTCGGATAAGAACGCATTACCGAAGTCCTTGAGCAGGATGAACCTGGGCGTCCCGTTCTGAGCCTTTGCATCGTTACGCATCGCGAGAACGAGTTTCGCAGGCTCGATCTCAGGCGGCAGATGCGTCGGAAGGCCGGCCATCTCGGTCACCTCCCGCAGGAGCTCAACACGTTTTGGCGGCATATAGCCAAGCTCGCTCGAAAGAACTGCCGCACCGTGCATCCCGATTCCTAGCGCTGTCCCGTGCGCCATCTCGTAATTCGTGACCTTCTCAATCGCATACGTAATCGTGTGGCCCCAGTCGAGCACGAGACGCTCGCCAGAAAGCCCGGTTTCGTCGCGCTCGATTATCGCTATCTTGATCCGGTTCGCCTCCATAATGTAGCCAAGCACCTTGCTCATGTTCCGAGAGACAATATCGGGCATATCGGCTTTCAAACAGTCGATCTTGCCACCCAGGCCCGCCACCTTGTTGATTATCTCAGCGATACCGTTGATGAACTCACTTTCAGGAAGCGTCTCGAGGCATTTCAGGTCGAGAACCGCTGCCCTCGGTTGGTAGAACGTTCCGATGAGGCTCTTGCCGAGGGGATGGTCCACCGCGCAGCCACCGATGCCGATGTCAACCTGTGCAAGGAGTGTTGTCGGTATCTGAACGAACGGAACGCCTCGCTTGAACGTCGCCGCCACGAAGTTGGCTATGTCCTGAACCACACCGCCGCCAAGTGCGATGATGCAGCCCTCGCGGTCGATGCCCGCCCTCGCGCATCTCACGTAGAGCTCGGCCACCGTGTCGAGGTTCTTATGCCGCTCCCCGGCGGGGATGAGCGCCCACGACACATCGCGCCCGCCAAGAGCCTGCCAGAGCCGCTCGCCGTGCAGCTCTTTGACTATGGGATTGCTGACAATCAGAACATTGCCGTTTAGGCCCTTCTGCTCAAAAACTTCAGGCAGCAGGCCGAAGATGTCGCTGCCGTAATGAAGGC
>CAZKNE010000461.1:0-2333 GCA_964554005.1 uncultured bacterium
CCTCCGAGGCGCTTGAGCGAGCTAAACATTGAGGAAGGCTTCAGAAGGTTGAAGAAGAAGGGACGGTCGTCGGTCGGCGGCGATACGTCCAGGGCATACTGCCTGAAGAATGCGACTCTGTCCTCGCTCTCGATCAGCTTGGTGAAGGTCGGGTCCCCTCCCCGTCCCGGAAGGAACAAGACCTTGTAGTCAAGCGACTCAGCGATCTTCTGAAGTAGGTCGATCTCATCCTCAGTAAACGGCGATTTCTTAAGGATTACCGTTCCGGCAGGCGGACAGGCTAACGCTGCAACATGCCTTGCGGGGTCCTTCACACCCTGGTCCTCGAGGCAGGCGAGGCAGAGAGACATAACGCGCAGTGTCTGCGCTGGCGGCGAGGAGACGTAGCGAGAGAAAGACAATAGACCGTCATCAGTAAGTTTCTGCCAATACTCGTCGAACGCCTGTCGCGTGTACAGATTATTTTCCGAAAGGGAGAAGGCGCCCGCAGCGGTTGCCGCCCACGTGTCAGTCATCGAGGATTGGATTATGTCGAACTTGCGCTTGCAGCGGCGGATTTGGCTTCTCGCATCGTCAACCACAACCGTTACGTCGGGCCGGTCATAGATATTTCCCATGAACCTTGCGAAGTGCTTGCCGACGACATCGACGATAAGCCCGTTGATGTCGGCAGCGAAGACCGCTCTCGCCCCGAACATTAGCGCCGAGAGAACGTCCCGTCCGCCGCCTGGACCTATCACGAAGACGCTGGGATGCCGCTTTAGGAAATGGACTATCTCGGTTACGTCATACTCGAGAAACTTGAGCTTTGCGAAGTCGCCGTCAAAGTTGATGAGTGGCGTGGCGGCGGCGGCATCGATCTGCACCGCCAGCATTTTCGGAAGAGTGCCCTTGAAGGCCTTGCTCACGCCCCACCCGGGCACGGAATGCCAGTTGAAGACGTCCACCCTTGATAGCGCATTCCACCTGACGAAAAGAAGGTTCGGCCTTTCGCCCTCTTTCATCAACGCGAGGTCCCGCTTCGACGTTACCTCAAGCACGCCGTCGCGGTGTCCGAAAGCCGCGATGGACAACAGCGTGCATATCCCAACGACCGAGACGCCAATCCACGCTCGACGCCGCTCGAATCCTGCGAAAAACGCCGCGCCCAAAGCCGCAGTTGCCGCGATGATCGGGATGGCCGTTGGCGAGCCGAACTTCTGCATCAGCACCACGATGCCCACGCAGCCGCACGCTGCGCCGGCGAGGTCTGCGAAGTAGAGCCTGCTTACTAGCTGGCAGTAGGCCCGCAGAGCAAGAGCCACGCAGATGCCGGCCATGAGGAAAGGCACAGTCCACTCGAGGCATAACACGAAAAGCCTCAAAAACGAGCTCGCCGTCATCGCTGCCTCGAACGGGAACCACTTGAATGCGAGGAATGCGCCGACAATCGAGGCCGAGAAAAGAACGCCGAACACGGAGAGATGCGGCGGCAGCTCTTTCTTGATGAGCCGCTCGGCGAAAACGTAGGTTATGATGCCGCCCGCGCTGAGCCCAAACAGCGCCATCGTTACGGCAAGAAATGAGAAGTGGTAGAACATCACGACCGAGAAAAGCCGCGTGATATTGACCTCGAGCATCAGAAGCGACAGCGTCGTGAAGGATATACCCAGGAAAAGGAGCGACCGCCGCCCCTGATGTTCGTCCAAATCTGCCCTCAAATAACCCGTAAAACGCTGGCCCTCAATCCCGCGAAAGCGGCTCCAAAGTCCCGCCAATGTAGCCTCCGCCACGCCTCAGAGTCAATCGGAGATCAATCAGCTGGGGCACAGAAGGGAATATGGAGACGCGGACAAAGGGACACGAGCGGTTTAGGGCGGCCTTTCTGAGGCTGTCCAATAAGTCCGTTTCTACGGGCATGACGCAGTGGGGTATGCCACATGTAGGGGCAGGCCTTGTGTCTGCCCAAATATATAGATGGGCGGAGACAAGCCCCGCCCCTACGCGACGTCGATGTCCTTTTATAGCCACATTTGGGACGCCAGCCCCTTTGGAGTGCGGCGGCTTGACGCCGCTTTCATTGGTGGTGGCTTGACACCACCCTCTCATGAATTGCATCGCCCCCCGGCCTTCATTCGCCGAACTGTCGCCTCACGCCCTCAAGACCCCTCTCCGAATCGAACCATTTTGCTCGCGAAAAGCGTAACGAAGGCTCCCAAATACACGTACCCCAAGATCACTTCCAGCGTGACAAATATCCGACCGGGTAGATTCAGCGGAACTACGTCACCAAAGCCAAGAGTAGTCATCGTGACGATGCTGTAGTAATAAGGAACGAACCAATCGGACGTATA
>CAZKNE010000462.1:0-2329 GCA_964554005.1 uncultured bacterium
GGAGCTACGAGGACGCATGGGTCGCTACGGACCGTGGCGCAAGCTGGTTCGATGGGACTGACTGGACGACGTGGACTGTGGATGATGGCCTTCCGGCGACGCCGACTGTTGTCAGGCCAGACGGGACTACGGTGTATATCGGGACTGAGAATGGGCTTGCGGTTCTCGATACGGGCACCGGCAACATAATCATCTATGGGACGCCGGACCTACCGGGCAATTACATCAATGACGTCGAGGTGAGCGGCTCCGAGATACTCATTGCCACGGACAATGGCGGCGCGAGCTTCCCTGGCGGCCCGATATTCGCCAATTTTTTATTCGGCTATGACATCACTTCAATCGCGGTCGATGGCGAGGGCGAGTACTGGTTCGGCAGCGATGGTTATGGGCTGTTCAGGGGGATTACCGGGCTGATCCGCTACGACATGGCAGGCAGCGGCATCCTCTCTGATAATGTGAGGGACGTTGCGGCCATCGGCGACAACATAATCTATGTGGCCACGGACAACGGCGTTTCCCGTCTGGACAAGACTGACCCTATTGGGGGCTGGACCAATTATCAGACGCCTGATCTCCTGTCAGATGACGTGCGCTGCATCGCGGTCGATTCTCAAGGGCTCCGTCCGTCCGGCTATGACATATTCCCGTTCAGCGAGCACGTTCTGTTCGGGACGCCAGCCGGTGTGAGCAGGCTCTTCAGATATACAGACGCATCTGGTTACAGTTATGCGGCCTGGTCGGACTTCGTTCACGACCCTGCCGCTGACCCGTCAGAGTCGATTCTGAGCAACAACGTCTTTGCGTCCAACGTTTTCAGCGGCCGTTTGACCGGGGCAGGCTTCCCAGATGATTTCACAATGAGCTGGTTTGGCCACGATGCTGGCGCGTCGTATAGGGCGCAGGGGCTGCCAGTCTTGTCGAACGGGACGACTTGGGTCTCTGTGGAGGAGAACGCCAATCTGAGCGTGGATGTCAATTACGAGGATGAAGAGGGGCAGGGCCCGATAAGTCCGCCGAACGTTTATCTTTCGGATGATGACGTGAGCGGTCCTTTCGATACGCGTTGGCCTATGTCCCCGTTAGGCATTGAGAATCCGGGCATCTGGCGAAGCACTTTCAGCATGGACCGCGGCCGTTACTTCTACTATTACTATTTTGTTGATGACGATTACACGGTGGCTTGGCTTCCAAGTGTCAACGGCTACTACGATGGCATCTACTGCTACGACCAGTATGAGGACGACGGTTCTTGCGCCACGGGGAATCCCATCGCGGTGCTTCAGCCGGGCGACTTGGTGTCTATGTTCAACCACAGCCTCATTCTCACACCATTGGAGCAGGACCGCGATTGGTACGTTACCGACATTCCGCTCACCAGCGGTTGGCATTACCATGTGTGGACGTTCAACCTCGACAGGGCAGATACAGACGTTCAGGTCTGGGCCGGGCCAACTTGCGGCTCAGCCAACTTCGTCACCGAGGGCTTCGGCGGCGCCGGTGGTGCGGTTGATTTCTGGTTTGAGTGCACTGATTCTGATTACCATTACCTAATGGTCGAGGATGGGCATCTTTGGACCTCTGGCCCTGTTCCCATCTCATACAATTATGATGTGGCGATTGGTGAGTACGAGGTTGACCAATACGAAGAGGATGACGTCTGTGCAGATGCGACCTCGATTGGCGCCGATTGTGTCGGGCAACGCCATACGCTTGCGCCTCATGATGACATCGATTGGCTGAAGTTCGAGGCGCTTCGAGGCATTACCTATCGAGTCTTTACCTACGACGTCGAACCATACATCACCGACCCGGACATCTATGTTTACTCTGGCGATTGTGGAAGTTTGACACCTATTGGGAGCGACGATGGCCCTGGGCTCGGGCAAAGGGCAAGCGTGGAGTTCTTCTGCGAGGAATCTGGGACCTACTACGTCGAGGTTAGACAGCACACATCTGGCGAGATCGGGTCATATTATCACATCGCTGTTTGCAGCGAGCTCTGGCCGATGGTGGGCTGTGACAAGGGCCACAGGGGCTACATGAACGCGGAGGGCCCAACGACGAACAAGGTCGAGTGGGCGCGGACGTTCGGCCAGTTTGACCTCAATGCCTATGCCTCGCTGGATCAGACCTGCCGGATATTTGTTTCGGCTACGGATGGCACGCTCTACGCAGTTCTCCCGAATGGCCGACTCGATTGGCAATATCAGACGGGATCGCCGTCGGACTGGGGTCCAGTCATTGACCGCGCGGGCAACGCGGTCTTGGCGTTAGAAGGTGGCCTCGTATCGTCAGTTGCGCCTGATGGGACGTTGAACTGGGCACT
>CAZKNE010000463.1:0-2324 GCA_964554005.1 uncultured bacterium
CGGCAAAGGCGCTGCACCCTGCATAACCGCAGCCGCCACAGTTTGCGCCTGGGAGCATTGTGGCCAACTTTTCTATCCTGGGATCGAGGTTGATTGCAAGCTTCTTGGAAGCAACCCCAAGGCCCAAGCTCGCGCCAAGCCCCAATGCCGCCAGAACTAATATCGCATAGAACATGTCAAGCCCTTTCAGTATGAATCGCTCGTGCCTACGGCGCCGTCGCCGACTACCGATGTTACACAAATGTAGTGTTAGGCGTGATCGCTGTCAACAGGGTGCTTCTCTGCGAGTAGCCGCAGTCGGGTTTGCGATGTCTATCGTCCTCCCCCAAAGGCCTCGGGCAATCTCTGCGAGATTGCCCGAGGCCTTTGGGACCAATAGATTCTTGTCCATTTCAATCCGTAGGTTGCACCCACGGCTACTATTGTTGCCCCCCTTCGGAGAACCAAAACGCAGCATCACGTCAATCCTAATTCCACGGCTACTCTGCACTCGTGCTTTCATCCTTCGTAGCAAAACTACTGCGGAGAACGGGACGCAGCACGAGAACCCCAACACCAGTCAATAGAAAAATGCGAAAACTCCTGGTCCACCTGGGAAGATTCGGTCGCGTGGGTAGGTCGAACTCTGGCCTCTCGTTCTGCGAGCACGCCTTGCCAGAACAACGGATGCCAGCTGTCCAGGGCCCCAACTATTCGTTCAGGAACATAGGTTCTGACTGGCCGAGCAGCGCCGTTCCCTGGCGAGACCTGCCGGAGGCGATTACTCGAATAACGCTGGAACTGTGAGCTTCGAGAAACCCGTTTCGAGATCCCTTCTAACTTCATCTCGCCGGGCGGCGGGCGCCGTGACCGCAACTGCAAGCACAAAGAGGCCTGCGACTGTCCGGCCTGAAACTCGCACGAGGCGGCCTGAGCATTTCTCCACCTCCTGTGCAACTGACCGCAGCAGTGCAGAACAGTCTGGCCCGAAGACAGCGAACTTCACCGCATCGGCCGTGCCCACATCGTCTAAGAGAGCCTCACTGAGGACGTGTTTCACAGTTGTGCCCACGATGGCTTTCACCTCGGACTCCTCAACATCGCTGGACGGTGGCATCTGCGCCACCAGGCCCGTCTCTTGCACGTTGTTGGATAGCGGCTTGGAGAGCTCGTTCAAAGCCACCTCGGCCTCGTCAAGTTCCAGCGACTTTGTGCGCGATGCAACATCAGCCTCGGCCTCAATTCTCTCAAGCTTCAGGCGTTTCTCTCGAATGATGTCCATCGCCAGCGGTGTAATGATCGCATCCGCAGGCACGTGCAACGATGCCCCCACCTCCAGCTGCTCAAGCTGCCTGGCCCCGATCACATTGGTCAATGCACTGGCCCATCTATCATCTCGAAGGCTCAGGAATGATCCTCTCTAGCTCGCTGTGCGGGAAAGGTATCACGTGAACCGAGAGCAACTCACCAATGGCTCCAGCGGCAACGGCGCCAGCATCTGTTGCGGCTTTTACGGCTCCAACATCGCCTCTGACCATCACCGTTACGACACCACCACCGGTGTACTCGCTCCCGACTAGCCTCACGTCAGCGGCCTTGACCATCGCGTCCGCAGCCTCAATCGCACCCGTCAACCCAATCGTCTCAACCAAACCCAGCGCCTCTTGCCCCGGCAGCATCCTTCGCTCTCCCGCAGTTTCCGAGCACCGCAATAGATAGGCAACATTGCCAGCAAATTGCAGCTAGCTACTCGATGAGTTTACTTTTCTGGGTCTCTTGCTGTCAAGCGTGTAGGACACCCGCCCTTGCAAGATACGCAGCAGCGGATAGAATTGCGGGCGATATGATAAGAAGGTTTGTCCGCATCTTGAAAGACCACGAGATAATCTACAACCTCATAGTCAAGGAGCTGAAGGTCAGGTATCGCGGCTCATATCTGGGCTTTCTATACGCTCTTCTGAACCCGCTTGTCTCGACCGTCGTCTTCGCCGTCGTGTTCACGTTCATCATCAGGATAAAGATGGAGCACTACGGCCTATACCTGCTCACCGGCTTCATGCCCTGGATATTCTTCCAGCAATCGCTCTCCGAGTCAGCCACCTCCATCATTCGCAATGCCAACCTCATCAAGAAGGTCATGGTCCCGCGGGAGATATTCCCCATCTCGAGCATCCTTGCCTGCCTGGTCAACTTCTTACTCGGCGCGTGCGTCATGCTGCCGTTCCTTGCTGCATACGGGCATCTCTCAGTTCGGTGGGCTTATCTGCCACTGGTCATGCTAATACACCTGGTCTTCACACTCGGCGTTGGCCTGTTCCTCTCGTCCACGAACGTCATGTTCCGGG
>CAZKNE010000464.1:0-641 GCA_964554005.1 uncultured bacterium
GAGCCAATGCAGAGAATAGTCGCCGCTATCACCCAGCAGAGGCTACGCTACTTCGGCTACTCGACGCTCGCTCTGTACCTCGGGATCATGTCAATACTCGTTTTCTTGCGGGTTGCATCAAAAAAAACAGAGCTCGTCATTTCCAAAGTGCTCTTCTTCGCACCCAAGACCGCCATCCGTAAAGTTACAGACGCCCTGCTCTCCTTTTCCGACGGGATCGCCTCGATTAACACACCAGCTCAAGCGGCAAATGTTTTCGTGTGGTCGCTTCTGACCTGGGGCGCGATTGCGATCGGCCCATGGCTGCTTTCGCTCGCGTTCGGACTGACGCTCCCAATCTATATGGGCCTCTTCGTGACCGCGATACTCACGGTCGGCGTCCTGCTCCCATCCTCGCCGGGCTTCATCGGCATATTCCAGCTAGCGGCCGCAGCAGCGATGGTCTTGCTTGGCGTTCCGGAGCAGGTCGCAACCAGCTACGCCTTGATGCTGTGGGCTCTTTCGATTATCCCCGTAACGATACTCGGCTTTATTCTCTGCTGGGTCGGCAAGACCTCCTTCTTCCAGATAATCAAGGCCAGCAAGCAAGAGCGGATGGCAGCCGGGGAGAGCTCGCAGTGAAAGATGGCCCAGTCCCAGGC
>CAZKNE010000464.1:651-2321 GCA_964554005.1 uncultured bacterium
ACTCCGGCAAGATGTCGATTGTCGAGCATCTCGCCGAACTCAGGAAGCGCCTCATCGTTTGCATCGCGGCACTGATTGCCGGATTCGCTGTTGCCTACGTTTTCTCCGACCATATCCTTCTCGTGCTCATAGCGCCGATCAAAAGAGCTCTCTCGCCCGAAGGAAGCCTGGCGATACTTAAAGTGCAGGAAGCCTTCGTAACTCATATCAAAGTGGCGCTCGTGGCAGCCGCGATCGCCGCATTCCCGGTAATCATCCACCAGGTCTGGGCATTCGTGCTGCCCGCTCTCAAGAAAAAGGAAGCCAAACTCGGCTTGACGCTCGTCATATCCTCCACGGTCCTCTTTGCTGCGGGGATTCTCTTCGCTTACTTCACGATACTGCCCTACGCCTTCACGTTCTTCCTAAAAAGCGCACAGGGCATCGCCTCGCCCACCATCTCGCTGGCTTTTTACATCAATTTCTGCGCCCGCGTCCTGCTCGCCTTCGGCCTCGTGTTTCAGCTGCCACTCGTCATCGTCTTCCTCGTCCGCTCAGGCATCGTGACACTCAATCAGGTTAGAAAAGCCAGGAGATACGTCATCGTCCTCATCTTCGTCGTGGCGGCAATCTTGACCCCGCCCGACGCCCTAACCCAGATACTCATGGCCATCCCACTACTCGCCCTCTACGAACTCAGCATCCTCGCCGCTTATCTGCTGCGCAAGCACGATTGATGAGAGCTGATCTATGCTTGGGCAGGGCCAAGCTGCTGTCAGGGCAGTGCGCTTGTCGAATCGATGAATCACACGGTCTCAAAAAGATTCGTCGGCGGATTGCTCCGCTGGCCCCGATTGCCTCGGGTTGGTGCTTCCTTGTTTCAGTCTCTTCGCCCGGCCCAGCTTGAGGCAGAGGATGCGAAGGTCGGAGACTATCCTGAGCCTCCGGGAAATGGCTTCTTTCGACATATCCCGGCTAATCCCGCGACTGATCTTCTTGCTATCTGGATTCATCAGCTCGCTCCAAATCTTCCAGTTGCTGCAAATCCACAAGGTCTTGCGGTCTTCCCGAGAGGCGTTTCATCTTCTTCAATCCCGATAGAGACACGACCGTTATCTCATAATCGCCAATCTGGAAGGTCTCCCGGTCCTCCCAAACGTCCTGCATGATTGGAGAGACAAGAACCAGGTCGAGGGTAAGGAGGTCCTCACCGCTCACCTTCGAGATGCGATAGATTCGCGATTCCGATTCCTTCCCAACATCAAAAGGAATAATCCCCGCCGATCGACAATAGCCTTTGTTACCAAGAAGGGCTATTACCTGATTCAGGTCCGATTCTCTTATCAGCATGTCAATATCCTGAGTGGCTCGCGGGTATCCATGAACGGCGACCGCCAACCCTCCACAAAGAGCATACTCGATGCCGTTTTCGTTGAGAGACCTCGCGATTGATTCAAGCTCGTCATTGATATTCAAGGGCACTTTTCTGCTTCCTCCAACGCTTGGCCTCAGCGGTCGCATCAAACGCCTCCGCTGATCATTAGCAATGTATAGCAGAATTGGGCGGAAACGTCCGCGCGAAATCCCCCGGCTCGACATGATTGACACGCACGCCGATCAGGAGCAGTATCCTCATCGAACTGCTGCGATTAGGAAAGCGCCATAAGACACGGCAACAAGATACGGCAACG
>CAZKNE010000465.1:0-2305 GCA_964554005.1 uncultured bacterium
TTGGAGCCCACTATTCTAGCAAAAGAACAGGAAAAAGAGCCGCAGCCTCAGTTGCCGCCCGATCGGCCGAATCCCCCTCAGGACGAGGGCGTTGACCCGTTGACAACTGAAACGCTCGCGATGTGTGAGGATGCCTGTAGGACAAACTGCAAGGGTCAATATGGGAGGCTTCTGTTTGGCGGGGACCTCGACAAATGCTTAACAAAATGCCTATGGGATTGCAGAAGAGACATCCTAGAGTAACGGGGGAAAGCAAAATCCTAGATGAGGAGGTGATGCAGAACCGGGTCATTTTTGAGGTCAGTTTCACTCCGAGACGGCGAGTGTTATTTGATGTTGCTTGTCATTGGTTATAGGGTTGAGATTAGAATAAAGGAGGAGACAGAATGAATAGAGCTTTGGGCTGGTCAATAATCATCGCGCTCGTTCTGACGCTAGTGCCCGCCAAGTTTATCTTCTCTAGGGACATAGGTCTTGAGACCTCCAAGCTGATGGACTGGAATGTCGCGCCGGTCTATGCTGCCGAGATCAAATTTAATCCGAATAAATGTCTGTATAGATGGAAGAAGGGGTACCAGTTAACTAAAGAGGAGCTCCACGCGTTTGTAATGGCGCGGGTGAAAGACATGCGGCCGGTGACGGATAACTGGTTCGATTCTGCCGAGCTTTTCTGGGCGGCCTACTCCCTGGCCATCAAGTGCCCCGAAGGAGAAGATGACGCTAGACAGCAATGGATCAAACTGGCACTCGCTGCGGCGAGGCGCTCGCTGAAACAGGATCCGAATAACACGCATCTGGCTCGTTGGTGTGTGCTAGCCAGCGGGCCTCGGCTTCAGAGAATCCATAATTTGGATCCGCAGGTCTCGCAGGTACTGGTTGCTCTTTACAAGAGTTATGAAAAGACATCTTTATATCCGGCTCTTCATTTATACAACATATACTGCGTTTTAGATGCAACTGGAGACCAAAAGGGCGCTCGAGATGCGCTGGAAGATGCTTATACATTGTGCCCGAAAGACCTTGTGATCGTACTGGAGTTGAGGAGCTTGCGCGAAGAGATGGGCGACGTGTCTGGCGCGGCAGAGATTGAGATAGTGCGCGGATCTTTCTTCATTCGGCAGGATACTCCGATAGTCAACCTCGTGCCGTTCGCTCGTGACAAGCTGGCTCTAGCCCAGGAAGCATATCGTGTTGGCCGAATCGCAGAGGCGAAGCGGAACTTCGACAAGGTCTGGTCCGCACTGGACAAGGTAAAGAAGCTTTGGAGGAAGAAGCACAAAAATGTCGTGCCGGAGACTGGGCTCATGCGGAACAAGTGTGCGACAGGTCTTGGGTTGATAGCGATTGGTCGAGGCGACACCGAGGGTGCATTGGAGTGGCTGAAGAAATCGGACGCAAAGGGGATGTGGCTTGAGAAGATTGGCTACGATCTACGACTTGCGAGAAAGCTCAGCACAGTCCCATCGGCGAGAGAGGCCGTCATTGCATACTTGGAGAAGGCATCAAGCTGGGGGCTGCCGAAGTCCAAGGAAGATGCGAAGCAGCTCTTGAACCAGATCCAGCGGGCGCAATTGGTCGGCAAGCGTGCAGCTCTGCACGGATGATCTCTCGACTGGTGAAGGTCCCGGATTCATAGGTTCTGGCTTGGGAGGTCGAAACCCATGCAACTGTCATGATTGGACCGGTTATCCTGACAGTGGAGGTACAAAGAGTCCAATCACAGAGCCCATTATGGACTTCAGCAGTATTGCGCCGATACTATAATCCAGAGCTTGAAACGCGCTTTGTTCGGACGTTTGAAGTGATCGAGCACCGGAGCACTTGGACTTTGGCGCTCAATGAAGGAGCTTAGCTAATGTTGAATTTCTGGGCTAGCATCGTGTTGGACATCGTCGGCTGTGCTGTGGGGGGCTTTATCATAGCAAAAACGGTCCGCATGGACCAGAGAGAGCGAATGCGTTTCTTCTTGGGGCCTAAACGCATCTGGCCATTGTATCTGGGGATCGTTGTAGCGACACTTGGATGGGCGAATGCACTCGTGGCGTTTAGAAAAGGCCATTGGGGTTGGCACGCATTTCAAATGGCCGCAATGCTCGTTGTATTCAGCTATACGCTGTTTATGTGGGCTAAGGTGCGACGTACCCTGCGCCACGAACAGCCCACAGGGACCGAAACCATCGTTCATAATTAGGATAGTGGAGAGACATCAGATTGACTAGCTATACCGGGCCTGCAATCAGTCGGGCGCGGAGCTCGGACGCCACTATCTCCTATATCTACAACGCCGCAGACCAGCTGACGCGAT
>CAZKNE010000466.1:0-2301 GCA_964554005.1 uncultured bacterium
ACCGGGACAATTGACAGATGTCAGGCTTGCAGGTGCATGGCACGCTCTAAGGAGGTTGTCAACTAAGAGGGTTTCAACGGGGATGACGCAGGGGGGTATGCCATACGTAGGGGCAGGCCTTGTGTCTGCCCGAATATATAGATGGGCGGAGACAAGCCCCGCCCCTACACAACCTCAGACCCGACTTTTCGGACAGCCTCTGAAGTCAGAATGGCACAGCAAGCAGTGCGCATGCACGATGGTGCGCTGCCGGCTTGTTGACCCGATGCTAGCGTTGATGTTGCACATTTGACTAGGAGTGTGTGCAGAGGCTAACCTTTACCTGTGCGGTTGTTCGTGATTTGGCTCAGGAGCTTCAACGTTAAGGAGAGCGAGGATTGCGCAGAGTATTGGTGATCGGCTCGAAGGGCATGCTTGGGACGGACTTGTGTGCCAGGCTGCGTCGCGGTTTCGAGGTGTTCGAGGCTGACATCGACGAGGTTGATATAAGGGATTTCGGTGCAACCAAGGGGTTGGTTGCCGAGGTAAGACCTGACGAGGTTATGAACGCGGCCGCTTTCACGGACGTTGATGGTGCGGAGAGCAAGGGTTGGCTTGCCTATGAAATAAATGCGGAGGGCGCAAGGCATGTGGCGAAGGCTGCGGCTTCTGTGGGTGCTCGGTGCACGTATATAGGGACGGACTTCATCTTCGATGGGAAGAAAAAGTCGCCGTATGTTGAGGACGACACTCCGAACCCGCTGAGCGTTTATGCTAAATCGAAGCTAGCTGGGGAGCTCTACGTTCAGCAATACTCGCCTAAACACCTGATCGTCAGAACAGCATGGCTCTTCGGGATACATGGCAAGAACTTTATCGAGGCGATACTCAGACAGGCGAAGGCCTCGAGCCTCAGGGTCGTCGCCGACCAGGTTGGAAGCCCCACGTTCGCGGTCGATCTGGCGGATGCGATAGCGCATCTTCTTGAGACGGATGAGACTGGTGTTTTTCACTGCACGAGCTCTGGCAGCTGCTCTTGGTTCGAGTTTGCGGAGGCAATAGTAGCAGAGGCGGGCTTTCAAGACGTGAAGGTCTCGCCCATCACCTCGCAAGAGCTCGGCCGTCCAGCGGCTCGTCCGTCTATATCAGTCTTGGACAACACCAAGCTATACATGAAAACGGGCTTCAGAATGCCGAGTTGGCAGGATGCGCTGAGTCGCTACCTGAGAATGCGGCAAGAGGGGACAGGAGAAAGCGCTTGACGGACGCGGTCAGGGTCATTGTGGCCGGGGCGGGCGGGCGGATGGGCAGGACGCTTGTCGAATGTGCGGTGCAGGATGACCGGTTCGAGGTGGTGGGGGCAACGGAGATGCGAGGCCACGGTTCTATCGGGCGGCCACTGTCGGAGGTGACGGGCATTGCGATGCCCAAAAATGTTGTTCTCTCGGATGCACTTGCGCCACTGCTTGCGGATGCTGACGTTGTGTTAGAGTTCACGACGCCGAGCGCCTCGCTGGCAGATTTCGAGCTTGCCGCGGAGTATGAAAAGGGCATTGTGATTGGCACGACTGGTTTTTCTGACGAGCAGCTGGCGGAGATTCATCGGAGGGGAGACATAGCTCGCTGCGTCCTATCGCCGAACATGAGCCGGGGGATGAACGTGATGTTCGTCCTTGCGGGCGTGCTGGGCGGGGTGCTCCAGGATTTCGATGCGGAGATAGTGGAGTCACATCACCGGGGCAAGAAGGACTCGCCGAGTGGGAGCGCTCTTCAGGTGGCGCGGAACTTGGCGGAGTCAAGGGGCGTTCTGCTCGAGGATGCTGTGGTTTATGGACGTCATGGCAAGGAGCTTTCGCGGAGACGGGGCGAGATCGGGATACATTCAATCCGTGCTGGTGAGATCGTGGGTGAGCACAGCTTAATCCTCTCGGGTCCGGGCGAGAGGCTCGAGATAACGCATCGAGCAGCGAGTCGGCACGCCTTTGCGGCAGGAGCGCTTCTTGCGGCGGAGTTTGTGGCAAAGGCCGCGCCCGGCATCTACTCGATGGCCCAGGTGTTGGGGCTGGACACGCTGTTGCGGGCAGCGGCATCGCATTCAAGAGGCGCAGATTCTGCGGGGAAAGCGGATTGACGCCAAAGGCAGTTATCTTTGACCTTTACGGCACGCTGATCGACCTTTTCGCGTGGGAGGACAATGAGAGGCTGCTCGCAGAGGTCGCGGCGACGCTCTCGGTTCCGGCTCAAGCGTTCTCGCGCTTGTGGACTGAGACTTACCCAGAGAGGGTTACAGGCGCATTTCCCGATGACGAGTCTTATGTTCTG
>CAZKNE010000467.1:0-2249 GCA_964554005.1 uncultured bacterium
GTCGAGAAGCTCGCCCCTTTCCTACCCCTCCCCACCATCGAGAAGGGTCGGGACGGCTTCTACCTCAACTACGATTCGGCAGACTCGATCGGACGAGTAATCAGCTACTACGGCAACTTCGGGGTCATGATCAAGGCCTACTGCTGGATAAGGTCGCTGGGCCCGGACGGGATCAAGGCTGCGACCGAAAACGCCGTCATAAATGCCAACTACATCCGACAACGCCTCAAGAAGCACTACCACCTTCCTTATGACCGACTGTGCAAGCACGAGTGCGTCTTCTCCGACACCAATCAGCTCGCGCATGGCGTCAACACAATGGACATCGCAAAGCGAATCATGGACTACGGGATGCACCCACCCACAAACTACTTCCCGCTGATCGTCCATGATGCCATAATGATCGAGCCAACCGAGTCGGAGGATAAGGCCTCAATTGACCGCTTTATCGACGCAATGATCGCCATCGCGAAAGAGGCTGAGACAAGCCCCGACATCGTCAAGTCCGCGCCGCACAAGACCAAGCTCTCGCGACTCGACGAGGTTCAAGCGGCCCGACGACCGGCCCTGCGCTGGCAACCGAAAGAATAGTTGCGATTTAATGTGGGGGGATGCCGTTGCATATCCCCCCGCTCCCCCTCTGCAACTTTCAGTATTCGTTCGCTTCAAAAACCGCCGTGGCCTTCGGCATCTTTACCGTTTGCCCCATAACGCGGCCAAACTTCGCCTGAATCTGCTTGAAATCCATTCTCAGAAAATCCAGCCGCTCATCCTCGCCGAACGTGTCGAGGTATGCATCTACCTCTCGCTTTAGCCTCGCATCGTATTGTTTCTGCGACTTGCCATGGGCGAAATACTTGCCCGAAAACCTCCTGATGTCGCCGTCGAACTCTGGGCTGATGTGGTAGAGCTCGTGAAAGACCGTCAGTAACTTCGTCTCGAACCGGAGGTTCTGAAACCTCGGGTAGTAGAAATACATCACGTAGAGGATTCTCCGGGAGCCGATCTGAATAGTTGGGTACGCAAACTTGCGGCCGCGATGTTCTATCTCTTTTCTGCCGCCTCGGAAAGTGGTGGGGTGTATTTTGGCATACACACCTTGCAGGGACTGCTTCCTGGACCTCGCATAGCAGACGAGCAGGCCGTTAGGGTCGATGTGGGAGAAGATTGAGACGTTCTGGCAGATGTGCGCCGTAATCTCAAAAAGATAATCCGTGACGTTGATCACTTGCCCCTCATCTCCCGCATAACTGCTGAAGCCGCGTTCCGGCCAAACAGAATGGAATTGCTGACGTTTCTCGTGATCGGGTATATCTGCGCGGTGTTGTAGATGTAGAACCGCGGATAGGGCGAAGTGTGCTCGGGAACGAGCTTGGAGTAATTGAGCGTATAATAAGGATCGGCGAACGGGTGTCTGAAGACTAAGAACTGCTCAACCCAATCCATCCGCAGCTCAGGGAATATCCTTGACAGCGCCTGAACATACACCTCCAACAGCTCCTCGTCAGAATGCTTGTTCAGGCGATGGTCGGCCGTAAGATAGTTCGGTAGATATACTATCGTCTTGCCGCCGAACTCCGAGGCGCAGCGAAGGTGCGAGTATTCAATGACCCCCGGGAAGGGCATTGAGCCGTCGCCGATGTTCAGCCAAAAGAACTTCGACAGGCTGCGCTTGAGAACAAGCACCATATTCAGGACCGTCTGGTATTTGATCGACGAAAGCCTTGTCCTGTAGCCGTCAGAAAAAAATGTGGCGGCATCGAGGAGCGTGGGTAATGGCAGGGTTGAGATGACCGCCTTGTATGTCCGTTCACCCTGTGCCGATTCCACCAGATACTGACCCTCCTTTGTCCTCGAAATGCGCTTGACGGGGCAGGCGGTCAGAATCTCTCCACCCAGGTCGCGTATCCTCCTGATATATTGGTCAATCAGAATCGCAAGGCTGCCCCTCACGTATCCGAAATGCTCCAGCGAGCTGCCCCTTCTCTTGGAGCCCGAGCGCCTCTTGGTTCTGGCCCAGAGCCACGAAAGCGGGATACTGTCCTCAAACACATCGAACTTGCTCTTCATAAGGTGCGACCATGCCACCTCGTAGGCTCGCTCGCCCGCCCACTTCTTGAGCCAACTCGACGCAGGGACACCCTCCAGCGCCCTCCAATCTCTCTTCAACATCAGCCAGACCATCGCAGCGCCCAGCCGCAGCCGGGACATGAAGTCGAGCGCGTTGAAGCGCAGAAGATCTGCCGGCG
>CAZKNE010000468.1:0-2240 GCA_964554005.1 uncultured bacterium
CTTCAACCTTCTGAAGCCCTTCTCAATGTTCAGCTCGCTCAAGCGACTCGGAGGCGCTCTAGACCACAACCTATACGCTCAGATCGTGGTCGTTTTCCTCTTCTTTGTCTATCTCGTGCTCAGCCTATTGCTCATACTCTTGCCGCTCTACTTCAAGAGCGGCAGGCTCAGGAGCCTTTCCGCTAGCGTCTTGCCGAGGCTTCTGTATTTCGCCTCGATCGGTCTGGGTTTTATGCTCGTCGAGATATCCGTAATGCAGAGGATGACGCTTTTTCTTGGCCATCCAACCTACTCGCTTGTCGTAGTGCTTTTCTCTCTGCTGCTGTTCGCGGGCATCGGCAGCCTGCTAACGGAGCGCGTGGGGCGACGATTGTCGTCAGATAAAGATGCCGGGACGCCCGAGGAGACTTTTTCTAGTGCAAAGTCATTACAGGAGCGCCGGCTGAGGCGAAACTGCGCCGCCTCTGCCCTGGCAGTGATCGTTCTACTGGGTCTGTTCATCGCCTATTCCGCGAGATTCCTTGAGCGCTTCATGTCAGCAGGTCTGACTGCCAGATTCGCTGTATGTGTTGTAATGTTGCTGCCTTTCGGGCTGGCCATGGGAAGGCTATTCCCGCTTGGGATCAAGTCCATCTCGGGCAGCGCGGAATTCCTAATCCCGTGGGCCTGGGCTGTCAATGGCACAGCTTCGGTGCTTGGTTCGATC
Source organism: uncultured bacterium (assembly GCA_964554005.1). Lineage (GTDB taxonomy): Bacteria > B130-G9 > B130-G9 > B130-G9 > B130-G9 > B130-G9. Next base: position 707 of record CAZKNE010000468.1, read on the forward strand.
CTTGCCATCATTGTCGGAATGTGGGCTGGGTTCACAGCATGTCTCCTGCTTTCTATGCTCTGTTATGGCCTCGCCATTGCTGCCGTAGCAGTCGCTCGCCGGAAGCCTGCATAACTTACTATGCCAACTATTGCCTCGTTAATTTGCTTAGTGAGTGTAGGGAAGTCTCTAGACCGCCGGGTTTGACCCTAGAGATTTGGGGTGCAGCGGTGAGATGATGTATTCTTTGGAGTACACAACTGCGGCGCATGCTAGAACTTGGGCTTTGAGCTGTAAGTCATGACGAAGCTTGATAGATACATATTCCGGCAGATGCTCGGCCCGCTTGGGCTGTGCATCGCGCTGATAACGACAATCCTTGTCATGCACAGGATGCTTCGGTTGATGGAGATGATCATCAACAAGGGTGTTCCTGCCTCAGTCTTCTTTCTGTTTTTGGTGTTCTTACTCCCATCGCTCTTGGTGCTTTCGGTTCCGATGGCGGTGCTCGTTGCGATTTTGATGACCTTCTCGCGGATGTCGGCCGACAACGAGATTGTTGCGCTGAAGGCTAACGGTATCAATCTCTTCAGGATGCTGCGTCCGCCACTCGTGCTCGGGATTCTGGGCTGGCTGGTGTCTTCAGCGATAATGCTCTACGTCCTGCCCTACGCTAACCGCCCTGCCAAGGAGAAGATCATTGAGATAGCCACCAAGCACGCTGACGCCCAGATCGAGCCCAGGGTCTTCTATGACAAGTTCAAGGACTTCATGCTCTACGTCCAGGAGAAGCTCCCGGACGACCCAACCATGCACGGCATATTCGTCTCCCACACTAATGACGCAGGCGACCAGCAGCTGATGGTTGCAGCGAGGGGACGGCTCATCTCTGATCAAGAGGGCGAGCAGACCTACCTCAAGCTTGAGAATGGCAGTATCCATGAACTCCCCAGGTCCCACGCGAAAAGATACACCGTCTCGAGTTTCGCCACGCAGAACCTTCCATTGCTCAACGAGCAGACAAGAAAAAAACTCAAGAAAAAGGTCCCATTTAGCCACCGTGAGATGACGGTTGCGGAGCTGAAAAACGTCATAGCCGAAAACCTCAAGCAGTTAAAGGCCAGTAAGAGTGCCTACTTAGAGGCCGTCGAAAAGGGACCTACCAAAGAGAACAGTGAAGAAAACATAGAAGGCCTCGAGCGATCGTATCGGTATTGGCAGTGGGTCTATAACTCCAGCCGAGTCGAGCTTCACAAGAAATTCTCGTTGCCGGTTGCCTGTATAATCTTCGCCCTAATCGGTGTTCCGTTGGGCATTTTCAACCGCCGCAGGAAACAGGGCGGGAGCATCGGGATGAGCCTGCTACTGTTTCTCGCCTACTATGTGCTTCTCTCGGCTGGCCAGAATCTTGGCGACAACGGTGACCTGTCGCCAATGCTTTCGATGTGGCTCCCCAACATAGTCCTGGCCATCTTCGCCGCCTTCCTGCTTTACTACTCGGCCCTGGAGAGGAAGCCGAAAATATGGCTGTCGGATGCCTTGTTCTTCTTCTTTG
>CAZKNE010000469.1:0-2236 GCA_964554005.1 uncultured bacterium
GTAATCGCAGACCACCTGGTTGTCATTGTCGGGCCGCTGTTTGTATGCAGGCATTGGGACCTTATCGAGGTGTTCGAGATAGTAGGCGTAAAGCTGTTTGAGGATGTTCTTAGCCTTCTCAAACTCAGCAACCGACGCTGGATGGGTATAGACCTCGCGATGCAAGAACGCCCGAAACTCCTCGGTAGCGCGACGCACATCGTCGCTCATGGCGATGAAGTCCATGTTGACGTCGCCGCTTGCAGTGATGACGTCTTTTACCATTGTGCCTATTCTGCCGGAATGGGTCGTTCCGAGGACGGACGTGATCTCGCCGGGTATCGAGCGTTGCGTGAGAATGCCTGCCCGGACCGCATCATCGATGTCGTGATTGACATAGGCTATGATGTCTGAGATACGGACGATCTGGCCTTCCAACGTGGATGGGAGGTCGCTGCGGTCGCTTGGCATGAGCTCCTTCATGCCTTTGGAATGCTTGGCAATGCCGTCCCGGACCTCGAATGTGAGGTTCAGCCCCCTGCCATCCTTCTCAAGAACATCAACGACACGAAGCGACTGCTGCGGATGGCTGAACCCACCCGGATGGACCTCGTCCAGCGCAGCCTCGCCGGAATGACCAAACGGCGTGTGGCCGAGGTCGTGCCCCATCGCTATCGCCTCCACTAGGTCCTCGTTGAGCCGAAGCGCCCTGGCGATCGTCCGGGCTATCTGGCCAACCTCCAGCGTGTGCGTCAATCTCGTCCGATAGTGATCATCCCGAGGCTTCAGGAAAACTTGCGTCTTGCGCTTGAGTCGCCTGAACGACTTGCTGTGGATTATGCGGTCTCTGTCGCGCTGAAAGCAGGTTCTAATCGGGCATTCAGGCTCGTCTCGCTCCCTGCCGCGGCTCCTCGAACTGAGCACGGCCTTCTCGCACAAAAAGCCCCGCTCTCGCTCCTGGGTCTGTTCCCTAAACGTCGTCATAGCACCCATCTTTAATGTAACGGCCGCCGCTTGCCTCCTATCCTGTAATATACCACGAACCACGAGCCAGTCACATAGCCTTCAAATGCGTTGGCAGTTGGCAGTTGACAGTTGACAGTTGGCAGTAAAGGCGCACCGCTCAATTGAGCCTTAGAGACTGAAAGCATCACGTCTGCCCCGCTACTCCTTTTCCCCCTTCGTCGTTGACAACGCCTCACGAATCACCGGCCACCATCCGCGCAGCCGGCGGCCAAGCTCAGCGCGAGAGAGCCGGCCGATCGCTAAGGTCAGAATCTCCAGAACTAGATGAGAAAGCGTGGTCAGTAAGACGGCTGCGCGAACGACGATGTTTGCCGCAACGCGCTTGTGCTTGGAGTGGTAGCGTATCATGCTCATTCGCTTCGCGACTGCGGCGCCCAACAGGTTCGCTTTTGTGCTCGCACCGATCTCATGCTCCGCCTGGGCCTCTGGAACGAACACCGTCCAGAAGCCTGCATCGTGCGCCCGCATGCACAAGTCCTTCTCCTCGTAAAACAGAAAGAACCTCTCGTCCAGGCCGCCCAACATCTCCCAAACGCTTCGCCTGATGAGCATACACGCCCCAACGACAGTGTCCACGCGACGACGCCTAAGATGCGGATCAAACTGGCCGAACCTGCTGGCGAGCAGGCTGCCGAATGCCCATCGAAACGGCCTCGACGTCAGGAGCGGTTTCAATCTCATTAGGAAGGCGAGCTCCTGAAACACAGTCGGAAACCGAAACGCGGACGGCAAGAGCTCGCCCTCGGGGCTTGTCAGTTTTGGCCCGACAATACCAATGCGCTCATCTGACTGAAGGGCAGAGCGGAGTTCTCTGACCGCATCAGTTCTAAGCTGCGCGTCGGGATTGACGAGCATTATCAGGTCGGCGGATGTTGCGGCTACACCTTGATTGCAGGCTGCTGCGAAGCCGCGGTTTGTGTCGTTTTGGATCAATGTCAGGCTGATCTTAGTCCTCTTGGTCTGCTCGATCGTGTTGTCCCGGGACGCGTTGTCAACCACGACTATCTGTCGCTGGGATAATCCCTGCGAGGCGATCGAGTTGAGGCACCGCTCGATGGTTTGCCCGGAGTTGAACGTTACGATCACGAACGCGATACTGTCTCCCACGAGCTACCTACTTCCGGTGTTGGGGTTTAAGTAAAGAGACACGGAGCATAAAACAATGTTTCATATCGCCGTGCATCTTAGCCTGTCAGACTAGCTTTACCTCGCACCTATTACAGCTTCGCTG
>CAZKNE010000470.1:0-2226 GCA_964554005.1 uncultured bacterium
CCGTGCCCGCCTCGATCTGTGCTATCTGTCTGGCAAAGGCCGAGCAGACGAAGTCTGGCGCCTGGCGAGGCCCCGTGTGGTTGAACGGCCGCAGAATCACCACTGGCAGTCCCCGCGACCTCTCAAAAAACGCCGCAAGAACCTCGGCGCTGGCCTTCGAGGCGGCGTATATGCTTTGTGGGCGGACGGGGTGATGCTCGGTTACTGGGCACTCCAGCTCGGCAACTGAGCCATAAACCTCGGAGGTGCTCACAAGAAGAACCTTGGGTTTGTGGTGAAGTTCTGACGCGGCCTGAAGGACGTTGAAGGTGCCCAAGATGTTCACGTGAGCGGTGGCGGCCGGCCGCGTGCGGGCTATCGAGACGGAACTGACCGCGGCCAGGTGAACGATGGTCTCCGGCTGGTGTTCACTCAGGAGCTCTGCGATCGCGGTCTCGTCGAGGATATCGCACTGCCGAACATCAACCCCGGATGGGATATGGCTTCCAATCAGCTCCTCTGAGTAGGTGGTCCCATAGACCACATGGCCCTGTGCGACTAAATGCTCGATGAGATGGCCACCTACGAACCCCTCGGCGCCGGTTACGAAAACCCTCATCTTACACCGAGGTTGCGTAGCGAATGCAGGCTCTCACTGCCCTCGGAGGAGAGAAGCTCGAGGTCAGCATCGACCATCGTCGTCACGAGTTCCTCAAACGATACCTTCGGCCGCCACCCCAACTCTCGACGGGCCCTCGTCGCATCGCCCACAAGTAGGTCCACCTCAGCTGGCCTGATAAACCGCTGATCGACTTTCACGTAGTCCCTGAAATCGAGACCTAGGTGTGAGAAGGCGACGTCGCAGAGCTCACGGACCGAGTGGGTCTGCCCCGTCGCGATCACGTAATCCTCTGGCTTATCCTGCTGAAGCATCAGCCACATCGCCCCGACGTAGTCCCCAGCGTAGCCCCAGTCGCGCTTCGCCTCGAGGTTTCCCAGTCGAAGCTCATTGGCGAGGCCAAGCTTGATGCGGGCGACCCCAAACGACACCTTCCGGGTCACGAACTCTAGCCCCCGCCTGGGGGACTCGTGATTGAAGAGTATCCCGGAGCAATTAAACATACCGTAGCTCTCGCGGTAGTTGACTGTGGTCCAGTGCCCATAGACCTTCGCCACACCATAAGGGCTTCTGGGGTGAAAAGGTGTCCTCTCGGTCTGGGGGACCTCGAGCACCTTGCCAAACATCTCGCTGGATGAGGCCTGGTAAAACCTCGCCTTCGGGTTCACCTCCCTTATCGCCTCGAGCATGCGCATCACGCCGAGGCCGGTTATCTCGCCCGTGAGAATGGGTTGGTTCCAGGATGTCGGGACGAACGACTGCGCAGCAAGGTTATAGACCTCGTCCGCCGCTGAGTCTTTGAGCGCCAGCTTGAGCGAGTTCTGGTCCAAGAGGTCCCCGGGAAGAAGCTCTATGCGGTCGATAAGATGAGCTATTCGCACGAAGTTAATCGTGCTGGCACGCCGCTGCATACCATAGACCTTGTAGCCCTTTTGGAGCAGGAACTCGGCCAAATATGACCCGTCTTGGCCCGTGATCCCTGTTATCAGTGCATTTGTCATATATCCTCCTATCCTTCAGCGTTGTTTGAACAAGGAGTTTACAGGCAAACCAACGACAGAAGCAACAACCCCTCTCTGTGGCTGATGTCCCTCACCCTTGTGGACACGAGCGCATCTGTATCGGGCTATTCTGGCCCGATCGCACAAGCCCTAACGGTATTCGTCCCAGCTGCGGACTTTGAGGTCATCGCGCGTCGTGCCGTGAATTGCCTCGACGAGTCGCTTGGCAATCTGTTCGTTGGTTATCAAAGGGACGCCGAAGTCAACAGCCTTTCTTCTGATAAGGTAATCGTTGTCGAGCTCCTCTTTTTCGATGTTCTTGGGGATGTTTATCACCAGGTCGATCTTGCCCCCGGCGATGTAGGTGAGGACGTTCGGCTCCTTGCCATCCAGCGGCCAGTGCAGGATCGAGGTTTCGATGCCATTGGCCTTCATGAAATCGGCGGTGCCCTGCGTGGCGTAGAGGGCGAAACCCATCTCCTTCAACGTCTTTATGCAGCCCAGCAAGTCCGCTTTGCTCTCGATTGGCCCCGTAGAAAGCAGGATGTTCCTCTTGGGCAGCTTGAACCCGACCGAGAGCAGGCTCTTGAGAAACGCCTCGTCGAAGTCGTCGCCCAGGCAAGCGAC
>CAZKNE010000471.1:0-308 GCA_964554005.1 uncultured bacterium
CTCCTGGGCTTGGTGACCGTGAACGTCGCCCATTGGGAGGGCAAACTGCTGCTACTAACACCAACCATCGCTCTGGCTGATCTCGGGTTGAGCTTCATATTGGCGACGCTGGCTTCAGGCGCGGGCGTTCTCATTTCTCTGCGATCTCAGACTTCGCAAGAGGCTATGCAAACCCTGACGGCTGTTTTCCTCTTGCCTCCCATGCTCCTGGGCATGGTGGCGACGCTTATGCTTGGAGATCAAGTGAGCAAGTCGCTCAGGGCCATTGATGGCACACACGTCCTGCTCATTGCTCTGGCCGTTCTGGC
>CAZKNE010000471.1:318-2220 GCA_964554005.1 uncultured bacterium
GCGGCTTGGTATGAGAGCCTCGGTCGCAGGAAGCAACAAATGAAGTGGGAGGGGTCTGCCTTGCAGTAACAGTGTCTTCCCACACGCGGGCAGCGGGTGATGCATACCTTTGGACGGCAATGAGCCGCTGGCTATTCTTGTAGATTGGCTTCGAATAAGCGATGGTGGGCGCATCGAGTACCGCGTTCTGTCTCGTGAGAAACACGGACTTCTCCTCTTGGAGAAAGAGCAAACGGACACCACTGGATTTGTCATTGCTCGCGAGCCAAGCTGCCTATCATAGGGGCACGGCATGCCGTGCTCGATGGGCTTTGTCAACTTCTGGAATAACCTTCTCGTTTCCTTGCCTGGGCCGAAATCCTATTGCTAGGCCCATCGCCGCGAGCCACAGCTACTCCAACCCGACCACCCAGTGCATTGGATATTTCAGCCACAGCCGAATGAGTGAAACCCGGACAAAGAAGTACGGTGTCAATGCTCTGGGCATGGACCATTTCCCTGGCGACATCAATCGCCTCCGTTTGATTTCGCACGACCACGGAGAATAAGCGATATTTCCCCGTGTTTATCTCGCTTCTGTGCTTGTGCTTATCGGCATCCGGAGCATGGGCTATGAACAAGACGTTGAATGACATCTGGTCCTCCCGGTCAATTAGTCAGAAGGCGTCGCCTCTTCACGGGGACTTCCTGATAGACATCATATTCGTTTACGCACACCGTGCAAGCGTCACAAGCGTTCAAACGTCAAAGCATCTCAACGCTGCAACTCGCCGCGTCCCGTGCCCGATGGGCTGCAGCCCTCATTTTCGACGTAGGGGCGCGGCATGCCGTGCCCGCTGGGCCCCCGCCCCACCCAGGTCCTCGCCGAGGTTGCCTCGCCCGCCTTGGCTTCCGCCCTTTCCCCTTGACTATCTGTGTCGCCTCGTGTATAATAGAACAAATGTGCTATTCCAGGAGGCCCCCGCATGATTGCACCCAAACGTGTGGCCGAAAAGCAACCCGCTCTCGGCCGCTGGAACGACCCCACCCACTGCGCCTTGTCCCAGGCGACCATTCCGCCTATCGTAGGGCCACGGCATACCGTGCCCGATGGGCCACAGCCCTCATGTTCGACGTAGGGGCGATGGCAGCTGCCGCTACGCGGCAGGCCGAGACACCTTCCCCGGCCCTACCCAGGTCCTCGCCAAGGTTGCCTCGCCCGTCTGCCGCTCGCCCGACGACACCTCAACATGCCGTTTTTGCGAAACGAACCCATTTTGAATAGGATAGCCTCACTGTACTGAGGAGCGCCGTCCGAGGCGCTCACCGCTTGTGCCGCTTTTCCATCCCGATTCACGTTTGACACACAGGAAGTTAGGGCGTATGCTCATTGAAAGCGCAGGCTCGAACGCACAAACCAATTCGGTGTATCGCTTCAGCCAGAATTGGACAACGCCACCCTCCTTGCTCTGGCAATCTACAACTTTCGATTATGGCTCACCCCACAGTAGTGACTACACAGAAGATTCAGATAATACATCTGCACAGAGAAGTTCTGTAGGCGTATCTGGGATACGATTGAAGCATTCGTCGTTGTAGTTTCTACCCCTTGGTGCCGGGATGTGTGACCAGCCACATCACGTGTCGAACCCGCTGAGGAGAGGATTGCAGTCGGCAGATCGTGAAGCCTCCGCCTCGGGCATTGACAGTCTGAGATGGTGGCCTCGATGGACAAAGGAGGATCACAACTGTGGACCACAGGACAACTGCGCGCACTCTCGCCAGGGGAATCCGTTTGTCTGCTGTCACTGCGCTACTGGGACTGCTGGCGGTCACGCAGCCGGCCCGGGCCGACGCCTACGTCGTGACGAACAGCAATGACAGCGGACCCGGTTCCCTGCGCCAAGCCATAACCACTGCCAA
>CAZKNE010000472.1:0-2210 GCA_964554005.1 uncultured bacterium
CGTGTCGTCGGCCGAGCTGGGTGCACCCTCCTCGTTGGCGGCGTTGTCATAAGATATCGTGTAGAACCTGTATGTGCCCTCGCCCTCGGTTGGCGAGAAGGAGAATGAGCCCGACGTGCCGCTCTTCGTATGGCCAGAATACGAATAGCTGCCAGAATTATAGCTGTAAAAAAGCTCCGTTGAGCTGATGCCCGAGCCGGTATCGGATGCGGTGAAGGAGACGGTTATGGGCAGCGACGTGGCGTACGTTTGCGAGGAAGCGGCAGACGAGGGCTTTGTTCCGTCGTATATCGTCGTGTCATCCGCAGAGCCCGGTGGCTCTTCCTCGTTACCAGCGTTGTCGTAGGCTATTGTGTAGAACGAGTAGGTTCCTTCGCCGTCGGGAGGGACGAAGGAGAACGAGCCCGATCCGCCACTCGCTTGGTCTCCAGAATAGGTATAGCTACCTCCGCTGTAGCTGTAGTAGAGCTTCGTGTTGGCCAGGCCGCTTCCGCCGTCCGAGGCGGTGTAGGTTACGGTTATCGGCGAGGCGCCATACGTGGGCGAGGAGCATGACGAGACGGGCGCTTGCGAGTCGTAGATAGTCGTGTCGTCGGCCGAGCCAGGTGCGTCCTCGGCGTTGCCGGCGTTGTCAATGGCGATTGTGTAGAAGTCATAGGTCCCCTGTCCATCGGGCAATGAGAAGGAGAACGAGCCCGATGTCCCTGATTCTGACTCTCCGGAATAGCTGTAGCTGCCTCCATTAAACCTGTAATAGAGCTTGGTCTCGTAGATGCCGCATCCAGAGCCGTCGGAGGATGTGAAGGTGATCGAAACTGTCTGCGAGGTCGAGTAGCTCGGACTTGAGCAGCTCGAGGAGGGTTTCGTGTCGTCAACGAAGGGCCCATCAGAAGTTCCTGAGGCGGGCAACCTGTCGTTCTTGCCGTTTCCATCCTCAAAGTAGAAGTAGAACGAATGATCGCCAGCAGAAAGCGACGATGCCTCGTATTCGTAGTCGCCGTCCGCCGCCTGGCCGGAGGCCAACGTCATCGTTTGCGGAGAGCCATCGATATAGACGTCCGCGGTCGCCGGCGGCTCCGAATCTGGATGATAGTAGTGCACAGAATATGTAAAAGTATCGCTTGACTGCCCACATTCTGGCGAGACCGACCCGTCAGAGAGTTCAGGGGCCGAGCCACCGCTCTCTTGCACCTCAGCGCTGCCTCTTTCGGGCAGGTAGTTGTGCTTGGTGACTGTTACGAACATCGTCCCCGTTGATGTTGGGGGGGGCGAGAGCGTCACGTGGGCTAGGCCGCTCGAATCAGTCTCGGCCGTCTCGAAGACCTCGTCCGCCTTGTAAAGACATACTAGCGCGGACTCAAGCGGCCCGCCGCTTTCAACCTGAACATCAAACTCCGTCTGCCCCACCGTTAGCGTGCTGTCGTAGCTTGCGCTCATGGACGATGGCGTATCTGTCCAGATGGGCGTTGTCGGCGACCCCAAAAGGTTCAATTCGTAAAGAACCCAGCGGTAATACTTGCTCGAGCTATAGCTGCCCTTTGCGTAGCTTGCAAAAAGCTGCTTCGAGTCTGAAAGCGCAGCGCCTAGCTCGAAAGTCCCGCTGTCAAAAATCGCGGAGAAGAACTCCTGGTCGAACGCGTCGGAAGGCCCGTAACCAGGAGAACCCGGGCTATACCATCCGAAGCGGCTGTTGCCCAAAAAGGCCACACCACCACCATCCGGCGCCAACACAAAGCGCTCTGCTATGCAGTCGTAGTCTATCGCCGCCGCCCAACAGCCGATCGTATATAAAACTGAGTAACGAGGCCCGTTGGTAAGCCCGGACATATCGCCTCGGTAGAGGTATTCATGGGTCCCTGTGTACTTCGCGCTCATCACCGAGTAGTTAGCATGACCCACGTTGTTGATCAGGTTGTAGCCGGAGTTCATGGCGTTGACGACGTTAGTCTTGCCGGATGTGCCATCTCGGTCGTAGAGCCTCGTGATCGTGTAGTCGCCCGGAATGCCCACGTAGTTCTCTAGCTCGTCCTTACAGTCCCCGCCTGATGTTGATGCATCGAGCTCAGTTGCGAACATCAGCAGCTTCTTCTGATAGTCGCAAGGCAGCTGCGTTGAGCCAACACCCTCATAGACCAGCGTCTTCTCGACAATTGTCGCCGCCTCGCTGGTCGTATCAAACGGGAGTCTGCCGACCAGAAGGTCAGCGAACA
>CAZKNE010000473.1:0-795 GCA_964554005.1 uncultured bacterium
GCGCTCAGCCGTCGAACGCCAGTTTGAGATCATTGGCGAGGCCCTGAAGCGTCTGGCCAACACTGACCCGGCCGCGGCAGATCAGATTACCCATACGTCACGCATAATCTCCTTTCGCAACATCTTGATCCACGGTTACGACCTGGTGGACCACGAAGTCGTCTGGGACGTTCTGCAGACGCATCTGCCGGTCCTGCGGCAACAGGTCCAGGCTTTGCTGGTGGAGAGAAATGATACCTGCTAAAGATATTCATGTTATCAGGACTGCTGCCTCCAATTTGACTCTTCGGCTGGCAGCTTGACAAATGACAGGGTTAAACCTAATGTTCTCGAAGGAAATGCCACACAGTCAACGCAATAATCTAGGAGGACTGAAATGCCTAGGTACAAGAACCAGTTCCAACGGCCGACTCACCAGGATCATCACATACGGGACGCGAACAACAAGAAGATAGGAACGTTGCGAGTTAAGCCAACGGGTGTCGCCTGGAAACCCGCAAACAAACAAAAGTTCTATTCGGTGTCCCTTGACGACTTTACCGACTGGATTACGAAGCCCTCAACCGGTGCCTCTCAGACTTCCAGCTGAGCGAAACCGCGACTGTCCAGAACCTGATCGTGTGCAACCCCCAGACGGCGAAGCGGTTGCAGGTCGATCTTGCGCACTTGGACCCGTTTGAGGTCATCTCAAAGGCCATCGGCGAAGACAGGCACTACACCCAGTTAAGACCGATTCCCTTCTTTGAGGCGTATAAGGCGCCTTAAGTAACGTCGTCCATCTCCCCCGGCCAGGAC
>CAZKNE010000473.1:805-2204 GCA_964554005.1 uncultured bacterium
CTCGGGTCTGCCTAGGTGGTGTCGAGCCACCGCCAATGAAAGCGGCATCAAGCTACCGCAGTCCAAAGCAGCCCTTGATAGTCCTCATGGCGGTTGAGTATCCTTCGGGAGATTGCCCGCCTCGGCAGTAGAGGGCGGGCGCGAGGGTTTCTCGGAGGTCGGATGATACTCAAGGAGCCAATACTCGTCGGGCTGAGGCAGCTTTCGGCGACCATAGCGCATCGGTTCCACTACCACTCAGACCGCATCGGGACGAAGCTATCTGCCGCCATCGACGCGCTGCGTCTCCTGCTGCGTTCTTGAGCACAAGATTCGGATCTTCCGTAGGGGCGCGACCTCAAAAACAGCTTGAAAAGGCCGTGCTATTTCGGTAAACCTCGCCGAAACAGGAGTTAGAAGCTCGTAGGAGCCGGGACCCAAGCGATTATCAGGTCTGGACCTTGGAGACTGCGGGAACATCGGCGACGAATGATCAATTGGAAAGTATAGCTTGAGCGATCTTCTGAGACGGATAAACGATCTCGTTAGCGCCGGCGAAGTTCAGATATCAGAGCATGGGTATGACGAGTTGGCTGAAGATGGGCTGACGGCCAGAGAATTGCTTGGCGGGGTGGCTAACGCGGCAATCGTAGAGGAATACCCGGATTATCCAAAAGGTCCATATGTTTTGCTCTTACAACGGGACCGTTCGGACAAACCCGTCCATGTTGTATGGGGCATCCCGAAAGGAAATGATGAACCTGTTATTCTGGTTACGGCATACAGACCGGATCCGGCGCGATGGGATGAGAGTTTCTTACGGAGGCGATGATTATGATGCGGCGCAAAAAAACCAAGTATATCCACGAAGGCCACTATGTGGCTGAGGTTGAGGTGGAACTAATGGAGGGCGAAGGTGGGTGGTCCCCGTACCTAAGCGTCGAGGACGCTTACAGATTGGATGACCTGCGAGAGGCCCTCCGCGAGGGCGATTTGAGGTCGGCTGCAAGATATGGCTGCATCTACGAGCTTCGCCCAGTGGTCCATTAGTGAACTGGCAAACCGCGGCTCAACTCGGACTGGCAATTCCCCTTAGATGCCTGCACCGCGCCGACCGCCCCGGAACCAAGCTCGCCTCCGGCAACGATGCGCTGCGCCTGCTGCCGAACAACTGCCCTCAAGAAACGCTTGAATGAGCAACGTTCTTGGTGTAAAAGCGGGGATTTAGGAGTCAAGGATATGAATAAGGCGTCAGAGTCGGCTGGGAAAGCATGATCACCTTCTTGGAAACCAAACGCAGTGAAATTGTCGCCCTGTGTCGGCGATACCGCGTCCGCCGCCTGGAGGTTTTTGGCTCCGCCTCCATCGGACGATTCGATCCGCAGACCAGCGATCTGGATTTCCTGGTGGAGTTTTATCC
>CAZKNE010000474.1:0-2190 GCA_964554005.1 uncultured bacterium
CTCGCCTCGAAATCGCATGAGACATCGGCCGTGCTGATATGCACACCATTGTATGTGATGTTGGAGAGCGTGTAACACTTCTCCAAGCCCAGCGCCTGGGACAGTTTGTTGCAGAAGCTTGCGCAGTCCAGCCAGGACACAAACTCCACTGGGTAGTTGTCTCCACGGCTGTCAGAGCAGTCATTCCAGCCCATGACCTCCTCCCACTGCCTCTCCGTTACCTCGGCCTCCAACATCAGGAATCCCGAGATGTTCACGGTCCGCTGCGGCCCTTCATTTCCGAGGCGTCCCTCCTCATCGTCCGGTGAACCCATCAAGAACGATCCGGCGGGGATCGAGATCATATTGACTTCGGTCGAGCCTCCCGGATCGTACGTGTATTCTGCGAGGCTGGCGGCGCTGACGTATTCGAACGTTCCAGGATACGTCAGAAGCGCTGCGAAGTAATATCCGCCCGACTCGTCAATCGGCGGCGCCTCGCACGGAAGCTCAAAGGTCCAGAACTGTGTGCGCCCCATCTCGAACCAAGCGGGGACGTATATCTCTGGGATCCAAGGCTCAATGGAATGGCTCCAGCCGTCGAACTGCGTGGACCAAATGTCGCCACCCAGCCTGACCACAACTACCACGCGCAACGGGGTGACGCCCTGGCGGAACCAGCCGCAGAGCGCTCAGGCGCGCCGGAGATGGGACCACGAATGGACACACGAAAGCTCGCGAATAAGGCCTAATTGAGCGCCCCGTCTCCTATTTCGTGCATCTTCGTGTTCATTCGTGGCTACCTAGGGCTACGCGGGCGGAGCATCCCGGCCGCAGCATTTCTTATACTTCTTGCCGCTGCCACATGGACACGGGTCGTTGCGGCCAATCTTGCCGTGTTGCTTCCGCATTCTTACCAGCTGTTTCTTTGAGTCGCTTTCCTGCCCCTTCGGACTGACATCTGAGGTCTGGACCGGACGACGGGCGGGCCTGCGGGCTGGCTGCCTTCCCGCCTCAGGAGCCATCTGAAGCGTCATAACGTAAAACACCGAGCTCCGGGCGATGCCCGACATCAACCGCGCAAATAAATCGAAACTCTCCCGCTTGTACTCGACCAACGGATCAACCTGCGCGTAGCCGCGAAGCCCAATCCCCTCGCGAACGTGGTCGATCTCAAGAAGGTGGTTCTTGAAGTCCCGGTCGATCACCCTGAGCATGATGAGCCGACACAAGACCCCCAGCTCCTCCTTTCCGATCTCCTTCTCCTTCTGCCTAAAACCATTCCTGACGGCCGTGATCAGAATCTCCCTGAACTCCTCATAATCGTACTTCGCAGGGTCGAGCTCCCCCGTCAGGTCTATCCCTAAAGACCCTCGCATCGCACCAACCAGCGCCCGAACATCCCACTCCTCTGGGTCCTTCTTGCGGTCAGCGTGCTTGGCCAAAATGTCATCAACCGCATCTGCGGCGAAATCCATGAACTCCTCCTCAGCCTTGCCAAGAAGGATTCGCCGACGCAGATCATATATGATCTCACGCTGCCGGTTCATGACATCGTCATACTCCAAGAGATGCTTTCTTATCTCAAAGTTCTGTGCCTCGACCCGCTTCTGAGCTGTCTCAATCGCCCTCGTCAGCAACGGATGCTCCAGCCGCTCGCCGGGCTCAACCTTCAGCCGCATCAACAACGACTTGATGCGGTCTGCGCCAAATATCCTGAGAAGATCGTCCTCAAGCGACATAAAAAACTTCGACGAGCCCGGATCACCCTGACGACCCGAGCGGCCCCGGAGCTGGTTATCGATGCGCCGTGCCTCGTGCCGCTCAGTCCCGAGCACGTGAAGCCCGCCGAGGTCGGCCACTCCCTCGCCCAACACGATGTCCGTGCCCCGGCCCGCCATGTTCGTCGCTATCACTACCGCTCCATTCTGGCCTGCCTGGGCAACAATCTCGGCCTCCTTCTCGTGGTGCTTCGCGTTCAGCACCGAATGCTTGATCCCCCTCTTCTTCAACATCCGGCTCAACCGTTCCGACTTGTCCACCGAGGTCGTCCCCACAAGAACAGGCCGACCCTTCTCATGAAGCCCCTCTATCGACTCCACAACCGCCTCGAACTTCTCCCCCTCCGTCACATAAATCGCGTCCGGCTGACTGTCTCTGACCAGAGGCTTGTTAGTAGGAATCACCACAACCTCGAGCTTGTATATCTTG
>CAZKNE010000475.1:0-2184 GCA_964554005.1 uncultured bacterium
GGCCGTTACTTCCTGCTGACGATTGTCCGTTCGCCTGTGATAGTGCATCAACTGAAGGTAGTCAATCATGACGATCCCAAGGTCAAACTCAGTCTTCAGCATCTTCGCTCTTGAGCGCATCTGAAGGGGAGACAAGGTTGCTGAATCGTCAATGAAAATCGGCAGCTTGCTAAGCTCCTCACCAGCAAGACGGAGCTGGTCTCGCTCAGTGAGAGAGAGCTTGGCACTCCTGATCTTGGAGAGGGACACACCGGCCAAAAAGGAGAGAAAGCGGTTCGTAACATCCTCCTTGGACATCTCGATGCTGAAGATCAGGACCGGAACTCCATCCTTTTTGGCCGCGTTGTAAGCAACGTTCAAACAAAGCGAGGTCTTCCCCACACTTGGCCTCGCCCCGACGATTATCTGATCGCCACGATGTAGGCCAAGGACAAGCTTGTCCAGCTGTCTAAAGCCGGTTGGCACGCCGGGGACTTTTTTCTCGCCAGTCGCGAGCTTCTCTATCATGTCGAGATTGTCCCTGACTTGTTCCGACACGGGCACAATACTGGTCCGAGTGCGAGTCTGCGCAACGTCAGAGAGCGATCTCTCGGCCTCCTCTATGACCTGGATTGCGTCCTCAGCACCCTCGTAGCATTTGTCAACGACGCGACTGCAAGCGGATATCAGCGAGCGAAGAAGGAACTTGTCATGGACGATGTTCGCATAGTGCCGCACGTTGGTCACATAGGAGACATCCGCAACCAGACCCGAGATATAAGCCATTCCGCCAACCTTCTCCACCATTTGCCGCCTCGTTAGCTCCTCCCTCAGCGTAACGAGGTCAACAGGCAAATCTCGTTCATAAAGCTCGAGCATCGCCGAGAATATGTGTCTGTGGGCCGCAAAATCAAAGCTGCGCTCTGTTACTATTTCACCAACAACGGGAATCAGACTGTTGTCGATGATGAGCCCGCCCAAGACGAGCCGTTCGGCCTCTCGATCATGAGGCGGGACCCTTCCTTGAATCTCTGCCATAAGACCGCTCTGCTAAGATATGTTCAAGTAAGGTTGCCGGTGTTTTTAAGGTCGCCCCTTGATTTGTCGAGATTCCGGACCAACCGAAAATCAACACCAGAGCAATCAACATTCCTGAAAGTCGTGGAAAGGAAATCCGCTCCATCCAGCTTTGCGCCTGTGAGATTGACATCCCTGAAATACGACGCCTTTAGACTGGCGCCCGATAGGTTGACCCGTGGCAGTTGGCTTGTGCGAATCTTGGCTACCTCCAACGTGGCTTTGCTCAAGTCCGCATCAGAGAGGTCAACATCTTTCAGATTGCTAGCAGAAAGCGTCGCCTCAGAAAGCAGCGCTTTCACAAGCTTGGTCGAGAAAATCTTGGCCTGCCTCAGGTTGGCGCCATTAAGGCGGGTCATCATCATCTCGCAGCTGACCATCTCTGCCCCCCCAAAATCAGCCCCCTTAAGGTTTGAATGGTCAAACATCCCATTCTCTATGTGGCAAAGCGAGAAATCGGCTCCAATCGCCTGAACCCGCTCCAAAACCGGCTCAATAAAATCGGAAAGCGTTAGGTCCGCCCCGTCGAGCAACGCCTCCGACAGATCACAACTGACGAACTCGCAATCCTCCGCCCTAGCCTTTCTCAGATCACAATTCCTGAAACTGCAAGCCTTCACACTCGCTCGCGACAAGTCCACCTTGCGGAGCACAGCACCCGTGAAATCCGCCTTCTTCATGAAGGCCTCTTGCATGTTCGCACGCGAAAGGTCTGCGCCCTCAAAATTGCAGTAGGACAGGTCCGCATTTCGCAAAATCGCGCCCTGAAGATTGGCATTCGAGAAGTCTATGCCTGAAAGGTCGCATTCATCCAAGTCAACCTGAGAAAGGTCAGCCCCCTTGAAGCTTCTCCCTTCCTTGACACCTTGCTCAACCTGGGCACGGGTGAACGTGCTCATCCTCTGAACCTCCAATAGCTATCAACTAGGGAAACACCACACACAACCCCGACAACACACTCTCCCGAAACCCCGAACTTGAAAAGGGCCCATTCAGACTCTACAGCTCCTACGAAACGCACCCAAAAAAAACATCTGCAACTGAATGCCATTCCTGTAACCCAAACGAGCTTGACCCACCATGCTCAATAGTGCACGGAAAACGCGGACGATGCCGCAAGCCCCCTTG
>CAZKNE010000476.1:0-2144 GCA_964554005.1 uncultured bacterium
GCGTTTTCACTATCATAGAAGATGGCCTCGCCTGGTCCTTGCTCTTGTGCTGCTGTTCGCGGGAGTAGTATGGATGTCAATCAGGAGCGATAGCGCCTCGGCGGCGCTGCAAGTGTCAAGCGACGTCCTGTTCGTCCCGTCGCCAGCGCTTGTGAAGACAGCCTGCCTGGGTTTTGACAACCTCCTACCCGATATCTTCTGGCTAAGAACAGTTCGATACGTTTTTAACCAGCAAAAAGGACCCAGGCGCTTCCGAATGCTAAAGGACATGCTCGACGTCGTCACGGGCCTCGACCCGTATCCGTGCGACGTCTATATTCGCGGAGGTTGCTGGCTTTACGAAGACGCGGAGAACGCGAACGATGGTATCGGGTTTTTGCAGCGCGGCCTGCGGTTTGTCCCAAAGTATGCTGCAAAGCGTTGGCAAATAGCGTTTCATATAGGAAAGTGTTTTCGAGAAGAGCTCCACGATGAGAAAAACGCCACCCATTACTTCGAGATGGCTCTTCAAATGCCCAATGCACCCCGCGGGCTCATCGTTGCGGTGGCCGCCGGCTACCAACGGTTGGAGAAGTTCGAGAAGGCAAAAAAACTCTGGAAAGAGGCGAGAGATACCACCGGAGACCCCAAGATCAGGAACGCGGCAAACAAGAGAATACTAGAGATCGAGATGACCCAGAACACAATCGGCCTTTTGCAGCAGAAGGTCGATGCTTTTGCCAAGGCCCACGGACGGTCTCCCAAAAACCTCTCCGAAGTAGTCGCGTCAGGGCTGCTGGATACGGTGCCGGCGGCACCTCTTTCGGGCAAGTATGAGCTCGATCCCGTCTCTGGCCGAGCTCACTATCTCTATATCCCTCAGGACCTAATGAGTTGCCGGTGAGCAAGAGAATCCTGATCTCGCCCGGAGACGCCTCGTTCAACATCGGGGATGAGGCGATCCTCACGGGGACAGTCTCATTGATCAGAAGGTTCGTGCCGGATGCTGCGGTCTGTGTCTTTGCCAACCGTCCAGAGCGCATAAGAGGTATTCTTGGTGTTGAGGCGATCAGTAAGGGCAAGGGCGTTCTGAGGGTTGTTAGAAGTCTTCCAACGGCCATTCGAGAGACGAGGCGAGCGGACCTTCTCGTGTGGGGCGGGGGCCAGCTCCTCCAGGATATCTCCAGCCGACTATATATCCCGTTTCACATCTCGCGACTTGCCCTAGCGATTGCCCTCCACAAACCCACAATCGTCCATTCCATCGGTGCTGGGCCGATCAGGTCCCTCTCGGGGAAGCTGCTCACACGATTATTCCTCAATAGGGCATCTGTCGTTACTGTGCGGGACGATGACTCTCGTGAGGTCATTACGGCGTGCGGCGTCAAGCGAGAGAGAATAATCAAGGTGCCTGACCCGGCGCTGATCCTTCGCCCGGACGACAGCTTCGACGCCGATCGTTGCTTATCCGAGATCGGTCTCGACCTCACGCGGCCTGTCATCGGTATCGCAGTGAGGCGACTATTTCATAGGAAACACAGCGTGCTTCCGATACGATTCAGGGTCAAGTTCGGGCTCATATCATCAAGCCAGAGGTCCCGCTTCCAAAACTTCGAGGTTGAGCTTGCCAACTTCATCGACTACATTGTGTCGCGATATGGCTTCCAAGTGCTGTTCATCCCCATGTACTCCGAGGCAGGGCAAGACGATCAGGGCATCGGTCGCGAGATCGGTCAGCTTGCGTCCAGCAAAGAAGACATCTTCCATCTGCCAGTTGGATACAATAGCAGGCAAATCCTGAGCATAATGCGCAAGATGTTCGCAATGCTCGCGGTCAGGATGCACGCGGCAGTCCTGTCAGCGGTTGGCGGCGTCCCGCTCCTCTCAATTCACTATGCGCCAAAGGGCAAAAGCTTCATGTCTGACGCCGGACTGGCCAACTACACACTTCCGGCAGAAGATATGGGCTGCGACATCCTAGTCCGCAAGTTCAACGAGCTGATTGAGAACTACGACGACATAAAGTCAGTGCTTTCCGAAAACGTTCGCGCCTCGTCGAGGGAGCTGCTCGTAAGTGGGCAGCGAATCAGGCAGCTTCTGGGAATGGAACCGCCCGATGAGACAGAAGTAGCCGATTTCCTCAGTTTTGTTGAGGCAAGGGACAA
>CAZKNE010000477.1:0-1674 GCA_964554005.1 uncultured bacterium
CTGTCAGGGGAGAGGGATGCAGCGAAAGAAGCTAGCGGTTGTGATAATTATGGATGGTTGGGGTCTGAGCGACGCGAAGGAGTTCAATGCCGTGTATCAGGCCAACACGCCCAACTTCGACCGGCTTTGCAGGGAATACCCATGCACGAGGCTACAGGCATCGGGTGAGGCTGTGGGACTCCCAGAAGGCCAGATGGGCAACTCCGAGGTAGGCCATCTGAATCTCGGCACCGGCAGAATCGTCTATCAGGAACTGGTGCGGATATCCAAAGCAATACGAGACGGGTCATTCTTCGAGAACGAGACGCTTATTCATGCGGCCGAGAGGGCCAAGGAGAACAGCTCGGCGGTTCACATATTGGGGCTGCTTTCGGATGGCGGCGTTCATTCGCACATAGACCACCTTCACGCCCTGATCAAGCTGTTCAAGGAGCGAGGGGCTGGACGGGTGTTTGTGCACTGTTTTCTGGATGGTCGCGACACGCCGCCTCAGAGCGCGCTCAAGTTCATTGAGCAGACCCAGCGGTGTTTGAAGGGCTATGAGAATGCTAGTATTGCGAGCGTCGGGGGCCGGTATTATGGCATGGACCGCGACAACCGTTGGGCACGTGTAGATAAGGCCTACAACGCGATGGTTCTTGGCAAGGGGTTGACCGCCTCGAGCGCAGAGGAAGCGATAAGGCTTGGCTACGGCCGTGGCGAGGTGGATGAGTTCCTGCTACCGACCGTCATCGTTGATAGTAACGGCGAGCCGGTGGGCCCGATGCGGGACGGTGACGTCTGTGCTTTTGCCAATTTCAGGGCAGACAGAGCGAGGGAGATAACGGCGGCGCTCATCGATGCTGGCTTCGATCGGTTTGAGCGGGAACGGTTCCCGAGGCTCTCGAGCTTCGTCTGCATGACGGAGTACAAGGAGGAGTTCAGCAAGGTGGGGATTGTTGGCGTTGCGTTTCCGGCTCAGAAGCTCGAGCGTGTCTTGGGCGCTGAGATCGAGACGGCCGGCAAGAAGCAGTTTCACGCGGCCGAGACGGAGAAGTATGCCCACGTGACGTTTTTCTTCAACGGTGGTGTTGAGGAGCCTTTTGAGCACGAGGACAGGTCTCTAATCCCTTCACCTTCTGTTGCGACTTACGATCTTGAGCCCGAGATGAGCGCCTACGAGGTGAAGGACGTCGTAATCAACCACATACTATCGCGGCAATATGCCTTTGTGGTCGTGAACTTCGCCAACGCCGACATGGTCGGACACACGGGGGTCATGGCCGCGGCCGTCAAGGCGGTCCAGGTCGTTGACGAGTGTGTTGGTGAGGTGGTCAAGGCGACGCTCTCGGTCGCCGGATGTGCGATCATCACGGCTGACCACGGCAACGCGGAGAAGATGTGGGACGAGCAGACCAACTCACCTCACACGGCGCACACCACAAACCCGGTTCCATGTGTGGTGGTTGGCGATGATTGCGGACCTCTAATTGAGCGGGGAAAGCTTGCGGACATCGCGCCCACTGTGCTCAAGATGCTTGGTCTTGAGATTCCCGAGCAGATGGACGGAGAAGTCTTATTCGCCAAATGACGCCCACTTGGATTCAAGATTGGCCAGATTGTAGGGGCGGTGCGTTCCCCGCCCGTGATAACTTCGGGGACACGAGGGCGGGGCAAGCACCGCCCCGACAATGC
>CAZKNE010000477.1:1684-2143 GCA_964554005.1 uncultured bacterium
TCTCAATTCTTCCCCCTCTGGGGGGGGGGGTGCTCCCCCCCCCCTTTCCCTGGTGGCCCCGCGGGGGGGGGCCCACCCACCGCCCCTACTATGCCCGACACCGAATTATGACCCAGCCTCCTCGTCTGCGCGCCCGTTTCAGCTTGCGGGACGGGCTGTTTCTGCAAAAGGCGCGATTGATGCATAACGACAACATCCTTTACTACGGCGACAATCTGGACGTTCTAAGGCTGCATGTGAAGGACGAGTCCGTTGACTTGATCTACCTTGACCCGCCGTTCAACAGTAACCAGACCTACAACGTTCTCTTTGCCGAAAAAAACGGAACCGACTCGGCCGCACAGATAAGGGCTTTCAAGGATACCTGGCACTGGGACCTTCAGGCAGCCCAGACCTACGAGGAGACAGTCGAGGCGGGAGGTAGCGTATCGGAGGCGATGCAGGCCTTCCGAAAGATTC
>CAZKNE010000478.1:0-2140 GCA_964554005.1 uncultured bacterium
TGACGAATTCATTCTCAAATTACAGGCGCCGTGAGACATGAAGACAGGAATCAGACAGATGTTGATCCTGGTGGCGGTGATCGCCGCGACAAGCACATACGCGGCGGAGTTCCACGTGAAGCTCGACGGGACGGGCGACTTCGCCTCAATTCAGGAGGCGATAGACGCATCCGTTGACGGCGACGAGATAATCGTTCACCCCGGCACATATTACGAGAACGTCAGATTCAACGGCAAGAACATCACGCTGCGCTCAGAGGACCCGACCGACTGGGGGGCAGTTGAGAAAACCATAATAGATGGTAGTCGCCACCGGGGTAGCGTTGCCAGGACGGAAGCGAGATCGCTAGATACGAGCGGCCATTGTTGCAGCCCAGGCTAACACCGGCTGATGAGAGTCGATAATGAAAGTAGCCCTTGTCTGCGCCAACGAAGAGAGTCTGGGCGTGGAATACTTATCCGCCTATCTCAAGAGCCATGGTCACGAAACCTGCCTGCTATTCGATCCATTCCTCCTCAGCGGCAATGTTCTGAATGTCCCTTTCGCTGCGAGTGTCTGCGATTATACCGACTATCTGGCTGATAGATGCCGGGAGGAATCGCCCGATCTGCTCGCCTTTTCGGTGATTACCGACCAGTATGGTTGGGCATTGGAGCTTGCGGCGCGCCTCAAGCGGCAATTCAATCTTCCAGTGGTTTTCGGGGGGATTCACCCGACCTCAGTGCCACAATACGTTATCCGTCATGAGCCGGTTGATTTCGTGATAACTGGCGAGGGAGAAGAGGCGCTTCTGGAGCTAACCTGGGGGCTTGAAACAGGTCGGGTTGATGCATCCATGCCGAATCTGTGGACGACGTGGAATGGAAAACCAGTCGGCAATCCTCCCCGTGACCTCATCAAGGACCTTGATTCGCTCCCGTTTCCCGACAAGGACCTTTTCTATCGTGAAGTTCGGGGCGTAAGCAGCTACACGGTCATAGTGTCCCGAGGCTGCCTGAACGCTTGTTCCTACTGCCACCACAGTATCCTGCACAGGCTATACGAGGGCCGCGGCCAGTACTTCCGTTGCCGCTCTGTCCAGAATGTCATAGACGAGCTTAGAACCGCGAAGCTATACGGGATGAGGGGCGTAACATTCGACGATAGCTCCTTCATCTTCGATATGGATTGGCTGCGGGAATTCGCACCGCTTTATGCCGAACAGGTGGGATTGCCATGCTTCTGCTGGGTGTATCCCTCTAGCATTACCTGTGAATCAGTCGATCTGCTTTGTCTTATGAACTGTCAATGTGTGAACATGGGCGTTCAAACTATGAACGAACGGACTCGGCGGAATTACCTGCATCGGTTCTATAGTAATGACCTCGTAGCACAGTCGATCTCGCTGCTGAGGCAGAGGGAGATTCTGGTGCTCGTCGACCAGATATGGGGCCTACCTGGCGAGGGAATAGAGGATTACACAGAGTCCCTGTATTTCTACAGCTACCACCGCCCTGACAAGATTTTCATCTTCTATTTACGCCACTACCCCGAGCTGGAGATCAACCAGCAGGCCGGGTTCTCGGAGACGAAACTTGAGGCAATCCGGCAGGAGATCGCCTCGCGACCATTCTCCCTTGATGGGGACTATGGCACTGCCGAGCTCAGAAGGCTTCAGTGTGTTACGCTTCTGCTTCATTTCCTGCCTGGATACGTGGTGAGATTAGTGCTTCGATGGCGTCTCTATCGTCTTCTTCCGGCAGTGAACCCCACTGGCCTGTCAGTGCTGTCCACGTTGTTCAAAGGCATTCTAATGGGCAAATGGAGAATATGTTCCGTCATATCCCGGAGGCCGCTAAAGCACGTTCATGCATTGCGAAAACTCGTAACTTTCAAAATCAGACAGGGGCTCACGCGCACCGACTATTGAGATAACACAATCATTGCCAACACAGCAGGAGGGGGCACGGGCATATTTTCATGGTCGGTTCATTCGGCCAGGATACTGGGCTGCATCATTTGGGTTTTGGCTCAGGTAATTTGCCTTACGACCTGCTCTTCGTCAGTGGCCCTTACGGTGAGCACTACCTCCACCCAGACAGTGCCTGCATAGATGCTGGAAGCCAGTCGGCAGAGGATGCCGGGCTCTCGGAGCTCAAA